>JAZFSR010000027.1:0-2013 GCA_036446295.1 Candidatus Aminicenantaceae bacterium | reverse complement strand
CATTTGCTTCTCGGTTAAAATTTTTTTCATTTCTTCTTCTCTTTTTTCCATCTGTATTCGATAATTTGAACTCATTTCTTTTGGAGTTCCTCTCTGCATTTTATCAGGAGGTTGTATTCTTAATTCTTCAAGGAGTTTTCTCACCTGGGAGGCTTGATCGTCTGTCAGTCCGAGTTCTGTGGTGAGAAAAAAGAGTTCTCCTTCAGTCGAGCGTATCCCAAAACGAGGACGGCCCATGGGGGATTTTTCTTCGAGCCGCTTGATCTGTTCCGGGGTTAGGACAGATTCCAGCTCCGACATCATTGCGACCATTGAGGATTCCAGGTCCTCGCGGGACTTTGAGCGGATTTCAGTGATGCGCTGTCCATTCCTCTCCAAGATTTCCTTGATTTGTTTTTCCTGGCTGGCATTGGGTTTGATGGTTTCCAGGTATGATTGGACAAAGACATTTGGGCTTCGCATCGAAAAGACACGCTGCACACGGTTCTGCAGAAGTGCCCTATTTGCTAAAGCGCCGATTGCGATCCCGGCGATCAGTGTGAAAACAATGACTAATGATGTTTTTAGTTTGATATTCATTTTCTTTCCCTTAAAAAATCGGCAGATTTAAGATCTCTTCTAATGCCAGATCCGAAGCGAAGAAGATCTCGTCAACCGGAATAATATGTCCATTAATCACATTGAAAAATATCAAACCAATCATAACCAGGGCTCCGACAAAAGCAAAGCGTCTGAAAACAAACATGAGTGCGTCATAAAAGGATTCTTGTGTATCTTTTTTATCTTCTATCGCGGCGATTTGAGATATCACCCTGTCAGCAAAATAAGGCCTGAATGATTTTACGGCACTGTCTGCAACAACCTGTCGTCTGGATAAGATAAGCTCTCTTTCTTCTCTAAGATCCTTTGATTGTTCCAGCGCCTCATCCAGGCGCTGTTGTTCCCTCTCACTTAAATCTGTATCAAAAGACCGATAAAGAAGTTTAAGGACTTTTTTGTGAGTTTTCGCCGATTTTTTCATTTTAATCCCTCGTATGATGGAGTTAAGATGTCTTTAAGTTTCATCTGTGCCCGTGTCAGCCGGGACAGGACTGTCCCGACGGGAAGTTTCATAAGCTTTGCGGTTTCCTGAGTGGTATAGCCAAGGATGAGGCGCAAAACGAGCACAGAACGGAATTTTGGTTTCAGTTTCTGAATGGCCAGATTGACAATTTCTTGAGTTTCTTTCTTGTTTTTTGAAGTCGTGATTTCTGGGATGTTATCCAACCCGTCTTCTGAAGCAGTCGAAAGATACTTACGGCGGCGCTGTCTGCGTTTGATTTCGTTCAAGGAGAGATTGATAGCAATTCGTGTCAGATACGTGCTGATGCTTGATTCGCCTCGAAACTTATTCATGGACTTGTAAAAACGGATAAATGTTTCCTGTCCGATATCCTCGGCTTCTGTGCAGTGCCCCAGCATTCCGATCACCGTGGCTGCCACCCTAGTTTCATTTTTTTTTACAATTTCCTTAAAGGCGTTATTATCCCCGTTCCTTGCTTTGTTAAACAGCTCCTTTTCGTTCAGTGTTGACTCCTGGAAATTCTCTGCTGCTTAGGGCTTTCCGTTTCAACACTCAGTTAGACAATAGGCTGGACAGATTTATTCCATCGCACTTTGATTATTTTAAATTTTACTCTATTTTCCCCTATGGACTTATGCGATGGATTTATTTTGACTTTTTATAGCTGATAGAAAGACCGCTGCCCCGGTTGTCAACAGTAGTTTCCAGGTTAGTTAGACTGAGCAGGTAATCCATATAATCGCCACTGCCGCCGCGTCTCCCATATCCTCCCATGGATACGTTGTGAGTCGTGTAGCATCCGCCAACTTCGAGTTTGGGGAGTACAGCATCCAGATAGTTTTTGTACCAGTTTTTATCAGCATCGCTGAAGACAAAGTCGAAGGGGCCTTCGAGTGCAGGGACTATTTCATGGGCGTCTCCGAGACGGGCGTCAACAAATTCGGAAAGTC
>JAZFSR010000026.1:0-19226 GCA_036446295.1 Candidatus Aminicenantaceae bacterium | reverse complement strand
TTGATCCTATTTATGAGCTGCGAATTAGCCGGGTGAATTTGGTTTTGATCGGCAGAAGATCTGTACTTTCAATTAGTGTAAAAGATTTGGAAAACATTGTGTTAGAGAAATCAGAATCTGGAAATTGGACTTGGAATCCTACCAGCCGCGGTCTTTATTTGATAAGTTGGATTGCCTTGGACGAGAGTGAAAATGTAAGTTTTTCTAGATATTTTTTGATATTAAATAAAGACGAACTCAAAGAAATTAATAAAATAAAAAAGGAGAGTACACCATGAATAGAGACACGGCTCTTGAACTCGTAAAAAAATACCTCAAAAATAGAAACCTCATCAAACATTCTCTGTCGGTGGAAGCGTGTATGCGATCCATGGCCAATAAATTCGATCTAGATGAGGACCAATGGGGACTTGCCGGGATTCTCCATGATCTCGACTACGAAATAACGGAGAAAAGCCCTGAACTGCATACCACTGAGACCGTGAAAATATTGCAGGATTTGGATATTGATGCTGAGGTTATATGCACCATTCAAGCTCATGCGGGCCAGATCCCCTGCAAAACTAAAATGGAATGGTCCATTTTTTCCATCGATCCCCTGACCGGATTGATCATTGCCGCAACCCTTATGCATCCAAGCAAAAAACTCAAAGAGATCGACCTGGGATTTGTTAAAAGACGGTACAAGGAAAAAAGTTTTGCTCGGGGGGCAAGAAGGGAAGACATTGAGCAGATCAAGGAAATTGGTATGGATCTTGATGAGTTTATAACTGTCTGTATGGAAGCCATGCAGGGAATTAGCGAAGAGTTAGGACTTTGAATAAAACTGTCACCGTAAATGGCCGTGCTGTGGAATGGGAAGACCGGATGACCATCCAGAGGCTGTTAGAAAAAATGAAATTTAGCCATCGGCTTTTTATTGTGAAAATGAACAATGACATCATCAAAAAGGAATTGTACTCGACTCAAATTGTCCCGGAAAATGCACATCTTACAATCATGCGCCTCCTTGCCGGGGGATAATAAAAATGAGTAAGCATCCCTTGCTTAACACCTGCAGCTTAGTCGGATGGACGTCGAGAAGTGTGTCTCCGCCCGGAGCTTCAGCGAGGAATGGAGACATACCTCGTAAGGGTTCCGTCCGACTCTAAAATAAATCACGGAAATGGGGAGGCTTAATAATATTGATAAATGCTTTTTAAAATAGAATATTGTGTGTATAATTATGGCCTTTTAAATCCCCTAAATTTGGGTTGATTCGAGCTCAAATATTGGGACAAATCATATTATTTTATAAGGAGGACAAAATTATGAACGGCATAATAAAAGTTCCTGTTCCATCAACCGAACCTGTCTTAGGATATGCTCCGGGATCACCGGAAAAGGCATCATTAAAAGCCCAGTTAAAAAAGATGCTTTCAGAGGAAATTGAGATTCCCCTCATCATTGGCGGGAAAGAGGTGAGGACGGGTCAAATGGCGGACTGTCGAATTCCTCATGACCACGGTCACCTGCTGGGGCGCTACCATAAAGCCGGGCCTGAAGAGATCGATAAAGCTGTCGAATCCGCAAAATCGGCTTGGAAGGATTGGTCAGAAATGGATTGGGTTTCAAGATCATCTATTTTTCTCCGTGCCGCCGAACTTTTGGCCACAAAATACCGGGATATTGTCAATGCGGCGACCATGCTGGGACAGTCCAAGACCGCCCATCAAGCAGAGATCGATGCAGCCTGCGAGCTCATCGATTTTTACCGATTTAATCCCTATTACATGAGCCAAATTTATGCACAGCAGCCGGACTCTTCCCCTGGAATCTGGAATTATGTGGAATACAGGCCTCTTGAAGGTTTTGTTTTTGCCATCACTCCTTTCAATTTTACGTCCATTGCCGGAAATCTCCCCACAGCACCTGCAATGATGGGCAACGTAGCCCTATGGAAGCCGGCGTCATCGGCTGTTTATTCGGCGTACTTTCTGGCTTTAATGTTCCAAGAAGCCGGACTCCCGGACGGAGTGATTAATTTTATTCCCGGTCCGGGCCGTTATGTCGGTGATCCGGTACTGGGAAAGCCGGACCTGGCCGGAGTCCATTTTACGGGGAGTACGGAAGTTTTTCAGGGCATGTGGAAGACCATCGGTGCCAATATCAAAAACTATAAAAGCTATCCGAGAATTGTGGGGGAGACCGGAGGAAAAGATTTCATCTTTGTTCATGAATCAGCCGATATCGATGTCGTTGTGACGGCCCTGATCAGAGGAGCCTTCGAATATCAAGGCCAAAAGTGCTCTGCGGCCAGCCGGGCTTATATTCCGTCCAACTTGTGGAATTCCATAAAAGAAAATTTGATCCATCAAGCCAAGACAATAAAAATGGGCGATATTGTTGATTTTACCACTTTTATGGGTGCAGTGATCGATCGAGCCGCTTTCGACACGATTGTGGAATATATCGAATTTGCCAAACAGTCAACCGATGCCGAGATCATCTTCGGTGGAAAGTATGATGATTCCAAGGGTTATTTTATTGAGCCGACCATAGTTGTCACTACAGATCCGCACTATAAGCTTATGGAAGAGGAAATCTTCGGGCCGGTGCTGACGATTTTTGTCTACGATAAGAACAAGTTTCAGGAAACACTAAAAATTTGTGATACAACATCTCCCTATGGACTGACAGGAGCAATCTTTGCCAATGACCGACAAGCTGTCATCCAGGGATTTAAAGCTCTTCGCCATTCTGCAGGAAACTTTTATATCAACGACAAACCCACGGGAGCCGTTGTCAGCCAGCAGCCATTTGGTGGGGCCAGAGGTTCTGGAACAAATGATAAGGCAGGCTCCTACATGAACCTTCTCCGCTGGACAAGTGCCCGGACGATTAAGGAAACCATGAATCCGCCCAGAGACTATAGATATCCCTTCCTTCAAGAAGAATAGAAACATCATAAAAGCGAGGGAAAAAAATGAAAGCATTACTCGATAAACTCCAAATTAAAGACGTTAATATCGGCTCCTGTTCCGGTCCTGATGACTGGTATGAAGATTCTCAGAGTGAAAAAATTGTCTCCTATGATCCGGCCACAGGGAATCCAATCGCCTCCGTTCTTCAGGCTACAGAAAAAACATATGAGGACGTGATGATCCAGGCGGTCAACGCCTTCCAATCCTGGCGTATGCTTCCGGCTCCAAAGAGGGGTTTGGTTGTCAGGGATCTGGGGGAAGCACTGAGAGAATACTGTGAACCCCTGGGCGAGCTGGTCACTCTTGAAATGGGGAAGATCAGAGCAGAAGGGATTGGTGAGGTCCAGGAGATGATCGACATCTGTGATTTTGCTGTGGGTCTTTCCCGACAATTTTACGGCCTGACAATGCATTCCGAACGTCCGGCGCATCGCATGTATGAGCAGTGGCATCCCATGGGTGTTGTCGGCGTCATTTCAGCCTTTAACTTTCCAGTTGCGGTTTGGGCCTGGAACTCGGCCATTGCTGCAGCTTGTGGTGACACAGTAGTCTGGAAGCCTTCTTCTGAAACTCCATTAACTGCTGTAGCGGTTCAGCATATTTCTAACAGAGTCATGGCCGATCATGGGTTGAAGGGGATACTTAACATTACCATAGGGAGAGGCGCTGTTGTCGGGGAAAGGATGATCAATGATGCGCGACTTCCCCTGATTTCCTTTACCGGTTCCACGAAGATGGGGAGGCGGGTGTCCGAAGCCGTCGCCAGGCGATTTGGCCGGACCATTCTTGAATTGGGCGGGAATAACGCCATCATCGTGGATAAGGATGCCAATTTGGATATGGCCATGCGCGCCATCCTTTTTGGTGCGGTGGGTACGGCAGGGCAGCGGTGCACAAGCACAAGACGGGTGATCATTCACAAATCAATTTTTTCCGAATTGATCGAAAAAATTTGCAGTGCCTACGGTCAGGTTAAGATCGGAAATCCTATCGAGGAAGGGATCCTAATGGGCCCCTTAGTCACAAAAGGGGCTGTTGAAGATATGATGGCCGCACTAGAGATAGCCAAAGAGCAGGGTGGAGAAGTCCTCTATGGAGGGAACAGACTGCCTGAACTTGGTGAGCAGTTTGTCGAGCCCACCATCGTGAAGATGCCTTCGCAGACCGAAATTGTCCATCATGAGACGTTTGCACCTATCCTTTACTTCTTGGAATACACGGATATCGACGAGGCCATCGAAATCCACAATGCAGTGCCTCAAGGACTGTCCAGTGCTATATTTACCACCAATCTCCTCACCGCAGAAACATTCCTCTCTCACAGGGGATCTGACTGCGGGATTGCCAACGTGAACATTGGAACATCAGGAGCTGAGATCGGCGGCGCGTTTGGAGGAGAAAAGGAAACTGGAGGTGGGAGAGAATCTGGGTCGGATGCATGGAAGGGATACATGAGGCGTCAGACAAACACTATCAACTGGTCCAAAGAGCTTCCTCTTGCCCAGGGAATAAAATTTGGAGATTAAATAGTCTTGTCCGGTATAGAAGCGGATATATTCAAATTTATAGAAAGGAACTATTTTGTGTATTGGACTGGATAATTCACGAATCGAGTTTGCTGTAGATGGTAGGCGCAGCGGGTGAAGCTGTGGTATTTCACCGCAAACCCGCTGAAACAACCCAGATGCGGCAAAATCGTTTCGCCTGAGGGGAAGAAAATGTCGATTATTATAGAATTTAACAATGGGAGAACAAAGTTATTTGTGTGCTTACCGAAAAAACTCATGTAATCCCTTGATATTAATTATATTACGTGACATGTTGACATTTATTTATGAATTATTCGGTTAGACGTATTCTATAGTGGGAGGCAAGTATAATGGCTAAAAAACTCATTCGGCTGGAGGATCAGAAAATGATCGGGGGTGTGTGTGCGGGTCTCGCCGATTACATGGAAATGGATGTCTCTCTGGTAAGATTATTGTTTGTTGCCGTCTGTATCATTTCTGCTTTTATCCCTATGACCTTGTTCTATATTATCGCCTGGATTGTGATTCCCGCCGGTATCAAAGTTACAGTGAAGGAAGTGACGGACATTAAAACGGAGAAACCTGGTAAAGAGCCCAAAAACCAAAAAATATAGATAAGGATTCTATGGGTCTAGAATACTTGGCCCTTTAAATCCTCGAATTCTTGCGGTTAGAGCCGCTCTTCGTTTGACTTATCCCCTGTTATCCGCTATTTTTGAAGCTGATTAGTGATGCTATTTTGCTTATAAAGGGTATGTTTTTAAAAAATGTCAGATAAAGAAAAAATCCCGTTTAAGCACATTGCCGTTGAGGGTGTGCTCAGATCTGGCAAAACCAGGCTGGCCAAGATTTTTGCTGAAAAATTAGAAGGGCAGGCCATTTTTGACAGGGGAGATAATCCCTATATCAAAGATTTTTATGAGGAAAAAGAAGGAGGGGCGTTCCAAGCTCAATTGGTTTTCTTGGTGAATAGATACCATCAGCAGGCGGGATTGCTCCAGCAGGATCTGTTTGCTGAAAAAGTTATCTGTGATTACCTGTTTGAAAAAGACAAAATCTATGCGTATCAAACTCTCACCGATGATGAGCTTATTGTTTATGAGAAGATTTATGGAATTTTTAATGAAAGATTAGCTAAGCCTGACCTGGTTGTGTACCTTCAAATTTCACTGTCCACCTTGTTAAAAAGGATTGCTAAATATGGTTCTCCTTTGGAACAAAACATTTCCGAGAAATATTTGGAAGATATCCTTGGTGCTTTTGACTATTTTTTCTTCAACTATCACTCTACTCCGCTATTTGTGATCAAATCCGATGATATTGATTTCAATAGGGAAGAAGAGATCACGGATCTCTTAGAGAAAATCGAGAATATGAAGACGAGCCCAATGTATTATGTGCCTCTGGGACACGAGCTGCCTCATTCAAAAAAGGAGAAATAAACGTAAGCGACAAGTCATTTTCATAGTAAAATGTCTTGATAACGTAGATAACTAGACTTTACCTCAATCTCGGTAAAACAGACGAGATGGGGAGAAAGGATTTATCATGTCAGAACAAACTATCGAGAAAGTTACCATTCCCATTCTCCACAAGAAAAAAAAGGCCGGAGAAAAGATTTCCGCCCTCACGGCCTCTGACTATCCCATAGCAAAAATTGTCGATCAGTCCGGTGTCGATCTCATTCTGGTCGGAGATTCTTTAGGGATGGTCGTCCTTGGCTATGAAAACACGATTCCCGTGACCATGGAGGAGATGATTCACCACACCAAGGCCGTAACACGCGCGGTCAAAAGGGCGTTTGTTGTCGGTGATATGCCCTACTTTTCTTTTCATCTTACCAAAGAAGAGACCATCACCAATGCATCCCGGTTTCTAAAGGAAGCGGGTGCTCATGCCGTGAAGATAGAAGGGGCATCAGAAAAAAGACTTGGACTGATCAAGGACATGGTCGAAGCGGAGATTCCTGTCATGGGGCATGTGGGACTGATGCCTCAATCCATACATCATCTGGGGAGATTCAAGGTCGAGGGCAAAAATGGAAAGGATGCCAAGGGCATCCTTGAAGATGCCCTCAATCTGCAGAAGGCCGGTGTGTTTGCTGTCATATTAGAATGTATACCTTTGGAATTGGCCCGGATTGTTACGGAGAAACTGGATATCCCCACTATAGGCATAGGTGCAGGACCTTATTGTGACGGTCAGATTCTGGTGTTTCATGATCTTGTGGGATTTTCAAACGGGTATCTACCCAAATTTGTAAAGAGGTATGTCCATCTACATGACGTCCTAAGTAAGGCTATAGGAGAATACTGCTTAGATGTCCGAAAGGGAGTTTTTCCGGATGACAGTCATTCCTATCATCTCAAATCAACGGATGTTCTTAAAAACCTGGATCATCGAGAGCCGAACGATGAAGATAGTTAAAAAAACTCACGAGATGAAGACTCTTTCTGCCAAAATCAAGTCAGAAGGACAATCGATTGGGCTTGTCCCGACAATGGGATTTCTCCACGAAGGCCACTTGACCTTAGTAAGAGCCTCTCTTAAAAAAGCCGGTGTCACAGTAGTGAGCATTTTTATCAACCCATTCCAGTTTGAGCCCGGAGAAGATTTTAACGTCTATCCTCGTGATTTGGTTCAAGATTCCTCAAAACTGAAAAGTGAGGGAGTCGACTATCTTTTTGCTCCTTCTGTCCAAGAGATGTACCCGAACGGGTATAAGACATACGTCGAAGTTCACGAACTTCAGGAGAGAATGTGCGGTTTATCTCGGCCTGGACACTTCAGGGGAGTTTGTACCGCGGTGCTGAAACTTTTCAATATTGTAAAGCCGGATAAAGCCTTTTTCGGGCAGAAGGACGCCCAACAGGCTGCTATCTTAAAAAGAATGGTCAAAGATCTGAATTTGGACATCGAAGTGAATATTCTTCCGATTGTGCGAAGTGCGGATGGCCTTGCTTTAAGTTCCAGAAACGCCTACCTGAAAGGGGAATCAAGAACAGCGGCTCTGGTCCTGTCTGAAAGCCTGAAAGCGGCTGAACAAGAGATTGATATGGGCGAAAGAGAGCCGAATGTATTGATAAAAAAAATGAAAAAGTTGATTCTTTCCAAACCTCAAGCCCGAGTTGACTATATAGAAATTGTGGATAGGGAAAGTTTGATTCCCCTAGAAAATCTGGCCGGACATGTTTTGATTGCCATTGCAGTTTATTTTGGAAAGGTCCGGCTGATCGATAATGTTATAATAAAAATAAAGGAGTAGTTGCGTGAAAAGAATAATGCTGAAGGCTAAGATACACAATGCGGTGGTGACAGAAGCAGATAAGAATTACGAAGGGAGCCTTACTCTGGATGAAGATCTCTTGGATGAAGCGGGTTTGGTTCCCTATGAGCAGGTCCACGTCTATAACATCACCAATGGAGAAAGATTTGTGACCTATCTGATCAAAGGTGAGAGAGGATCCGGAACAGTCGGGATAAACGGAGCCGCTGTTCACAAAGCAAATGTAGGAGACCGAGTGATATTGGCTGTTTTTGGATTAATGGATGATGAGGAGACAGATTTTTTCATCCCCAGAGTCCTTATTATGGAAGGGAATAATAAAATCAAAAAAATAAAATCATGAGAAAAGACAGAAAAGAGGAAGATTCTATTGGAGAGATTCTTGTTCCTGCAGAAGCCTACTATGGTGCGCACACCAAACGTTCATCATTGAATTTTCCGATCAGCGGTCTGAGACTTCATTCGGTAATGATCGATGGGATGGTTTATGTCAAGAAGGCCGCTGCCAGGACAAATGCTGATTTGGGGAAATTAGACAGCCGTATTGCCGGCGCCATAAATCAAGCATGTGAAGACATTCTTGGGGGCAAACTCAGAGATCAGTTTATTGTCGATGTCTTTCAGATGGGAGCCGGGACCTCTTTCCACATGAACTGCAACGAGGTTTTGGCGAACAGAGCGGAAGAAATATTGGGGGGTCAAAAAGGTCAGTATAGACTGGTACACCCGAATGACCATGTGAATATGGGGCAAAGCACAAATGATGTCTTCCCCACCGCCATGCGTCTTGGTATTCTTTTTCTGTTTAAAAATGTCTTTTTTACATCTCTCGAAAATCTTACTAACTCTTTTCTGAAGAAAGCACTGGAGTTTGATCCGGTTTTAAAATCAGGAAGGACTCATCTCCAGGATGCCGCACCTATCCGTCTTGGACAGGAGTTCCAGGCCTATGGGACCTCACTAAAAAAGTGTGGGGCCTTTATAACAATCGCTGCTGAATCACTCCTTCCGCTTGGAATCGGAGGGAGCGCCGTGGGCACGGGATTGAATACTTCTCCTGATTATGCGGAAAAGGTTGTGAAGTATCTTACGGAATGGACAGGTTTTGATCTGAGAACAGCTGAAGACTTGAGAGAGTCTATGCAGAGCATGCGTTCCATGGCTGAGGTTTCAGGAGGACTGAGAAATCTGGCTTTAGAACTCACTCGGATAGCCAATGATCTTCGTCTGTTGTCGTCCGGCCCCAAAACGGGATTAGCTGAAATTCAGCTGCCGGTGGTCGCTCCGGGTTCATCGGCCATGCCAGGGAAAGTCAATCCATCCATGCTGGAAATGCTGAATATGGTATGCTACCAGGTAATGGGGTGTGACTTGGCTGTGTCAGGAGCCGTACAGGCCGGACAGCTGGAACTTAATGTGATGATGCCGGTTATCGCCTTTAATTTATGTTTTATGATCGATATTCTCAGCCACGCTATGACTGAGGTTAAGAAACGATGTATTGATGGCATTCAAGCCAATGTCGAAAAGTGCTTGCACTATGCTGAAGAGAGTTTGGCTTTGGCCACAGCTCTTTCGCCTCACATCGGATATGCAAAGGCCGCAGAAGTCGCCAAGGAGGCTTTTCGGACAGGAAAATCAATCGCCGAAGTCACCGAGAAAAAGGGACTACTGAGCCTGGAGAAAATAGAAAAAATCCTCGACCCAAAAAATATGACATGAAATATGACGATAACTATTCTTCTCCAGATTCAAACAGAAGAAGGCTGGGATTTTCCAGCAGGTTAATCAAATCGTTCATGAAACGTGCCACTTCGGCGCCGTCAATGACCCTGTGATCAAAGGCGAGGCATAAGGGGAGTGTTTTTTTGACCACAACTGCACCGTTTTCGACGCGGGCCCGGTCGGCAATCTTCATAGTGGCAAGGATTGCGACTTCAGGGTAGTTGATTATTGGTGTCGCAAATTCTCCACCAATCATGCCTACATTTGTGATGGAAAACGTTCCTCCTTTGAGATCGGCCATATCCAGGGATCTTTCTCTAGCTGTTTTGGCCAGGTTCTGAATTTCTTCGGCCAACATAAACAGTGTTTTTTGGTCCACTGCCTTGACAACGGGGACGATCAAACCGTCGGGAATGTCAACGGCAACACCGATATTGTAGTATTTTTTGATGATGATCTCTTCATGGTCTTCATCCATCATGGCGTTTAAGAGAGGATGAACTTTTAGAGAGGCAACAACGGCTTTGATGATAAAGGGAAGGTAGGTCAGCTTGATATTCTGCTCTTCGGCTTTCCCCTTCAATTCTCCCCGAATCTTGACGAGTTCAGTCACATCCGCTTCATCCATGTGGCAAACATGAGCGGCTTTTGATACGGATTTAACCATTCGCTTAGCGGTGGCTCGTCGAATTCCACGGAGAGGCAATCGTTCAAGAGTCCCGTAGAAATCGTATTTGGATTTGATTTTAAAGGCTGCTTTTTTCTCAGATTTCAGAGGGGTGGATTGTTCCGTAGCTTTTTGAATGTCGTCTTCCATGATCCTTCCTGAAGGTCCTGACCCCACGACTGTCTTGATATCGACTCCCATTTTTTTTGCCATCCGGCGAACTTTCGGAGTCGCTGAAATGTCTTTGATCTCTGTGTCGCTCTCGACAATTTCTCCAACAATGCCATGAGCCGGTTTTTCTTCAATAGGGCTGGCCTTATCTCTGGAAACAGCTTCATCTTCCTTGAGGGTTTCTCCCTTTTTTCCTATAGTGACCAGGACTTCTCCGACTTTTATGATATCTTTTTCTTGGAAATGTATTTTGAGTATGGTTCCTTTGTAGGGGGAGGGGATTTCTACAACGGCTTTATCCGTCTCTAATTCAACCAGAGTTTGATCTTCTTCTACTTCGTCACCTTCTTTAACAACCCACCTGACTATTTCCCCTTCGGTGATGCCTTCGCCGACATCAGGAAACCTGAATTGTTGAGCCATTTTTAAAACTCCATAATTTTATTTATTGCGTACCGGATGCGCTCGGGATTGGGAAAATAAAAATCTTCGCTTTTGGGCATAGGGATGGTGATATCATAGCCTGTGACACGCAGTATTGGAGCTTCCAAGCTAAATAGGGCTTCCTCGTTGATAAATGCGGCTATTTCAGCCCCAAGGCCGCATGTTTTTGGCGCTTCATGCACGATAAGGACACGGCCCGTTTTTTTTACAGACTGAATGATGGTATCACGGTCCATAGGGGAGAGGGTCCGAAGATCGATAATTTCCGGATAGATGTCCTCTTTTTCCATGTTCTCCGCGGCTTGCTGGGCTACCGGGATCATAGAACCCCAGGCGATGATAGTTAAATCTTCTCCTTCTCTAACGATCTTTGCCAAGCCGAGAGGAATCTCATACGCGTTATCCGGAAATTCTTGCCGTCCCGCACGATACAGTTTTTTCGGCTCCAGGAAGATGACGGGATCGTCGTCCCGGATAGAAGAGGCAAGGAGACCTTTTGCGTCATATGGTGTTGAGGGAACGACCACTTTTAATCCTGGAATTTGACAGAACAAAGCCTCTGTGCTTTCTGAATGATGCTCTAGAGCCTTCACTGTTCCTCCATAAGGCATACGGATGACAAGAGGAACGGTGTAATGCCCTCGAGTCCGGTTCCTGAGCCGTGCCGCATGGGCAAGAATCTGGTTGAATGCTGTATACACGAAGCCCATAAATTGGATCTCGGCGATAGGGCGAAGTCCATATGCGGCCATTCCGATAGATGTTCCGATGATTCCTGATTCGGCCAATGGAGTGTCGATGACACGAGAATTTCCGTATTTACGGAGGAGGCCCTCGCTCACCCGGAAGACACCTCCGTCGACTCCCACATCTTCACCTAGTAAGATAACATTTGAGTCGCGTTCCATTTCCAGGCTCAGCGCCTGGTTGAGGGCCTGAACCATGGTTCCCTTCACGATTTTTTTTCCTGAGTGAAGAGCTCGAGCTCATCTCTCTGTTTTTTTAAGTGTGGAGGCATGTCCTTATATGTGTATTGGAAAATGTTATCGATGGAGGCGCTTGGGGTTTGTTCGGCTTCTTCAGTCGACTTGGCAATGAAAGATGTAGTTTGGTCTTGGACACTTTTTTCGTAATCCGGGTCCCAGATTCCTTTATTCTTTAGATAGATGCGGAATCTCTGAATGGGATCTTTTTTTCTCCACTCCTCAACTTCTTCCTTGGATCTGTATCTGGATGCATCATCGGAAGTTGTGTGATCTCCCATTCTGTAGGTGATGGCTTCGATGAGAGTCGGCCCTTTTCCCTGTCTGGCCTTATCGAGGGCTTCTTTCGTGGCGACATAAACCGCGAGTGGATCATTCCCATCGACCATAACTCCACTGAATCCATAGGCATTCGCCTTTTGTGCAAGTGTTCTGGCTGCAGTTTGGTTTTTCCTGGGCAGGGATATTGCATACTGGTTGTTGTAACACAGGAATACATTTGGCGTTTTGAAAACACCTGCAAAATTCAAGGCTTCATGGAAATCTCCTCCCGATGTGGCGCCGTCACTGAAACAGCAGAGAACTGCAATTTTATGTTTTTTAATGTTGGCGGCCATCCCGGCCCCTACGGCATGTGGAATATGAGAGGCTACGGGAACGGCCATAGGAAAGATATTCAGGCCTTTTGGAGGGATATTTCCGAGTTCATGTCCCATCCAGTAGAGATATGAATTTTTTAAGGGAAATCCCAGAGTTAAGTACAGCCCCAGATCTCTGAAATGAGGAAACACCCAGTCGTTTTTTTGTACGGCCATTCCTGCACCGACTTGGCAGCCTTCCTGACCCTGATTCGGCGCATAAGTGCCCATCCGGCCCTGGCGCTGCAGATTGATGGCTTTTATATCAGCCGCTCTCGCCGTGACCATAAGGCTGTATATTTTCTTTAAATCAATCTGGGAGAGATTGGGTTCGTACTCCGATTGTACTTGTCCCTTTTCGTCGATGACTTGAAGGATGTCATTTCTTGAAGGTTGAAACTTTTCGATCACGATTTGATAGCCCATTCTTTGAGTTTTTCGTATTCGAATTCTCCACACATGACATCATCTGTTTCTGAATTAAGGAAAGTCGGGACACGGAGCTGCCCTCCACATTTTGCCGAAATGAGGTCCCTTTTAGTTCGCATCAAGTCTGCATTTTTTTCATCGTGCCACACCTCTCGTCTGTCAATGGTGATCCCGGTTTCCTTCTCAAGACGATCGACGAGAAGCTGCATTTTTTTACAATGAGGGCATTCTCTTCCATGGAACATAATGAGTTTATTCATATTATTTTCTCCGTACAAAAAGTCCGCACCAACACTCTCCATCCTCTTTCTCTTTGTAGGTCTCATGAATGAGAAAGTTGCAGGGACAGATGAGTTTTAAGTCTTCATCTCTTTCCTTTGCTATGAGCCTGCATGGGCAGTATTTTAAGCCATGATTTTTTTCATTGTTGAAAATACCTTCGAGGAGCATGCCGACTTTTTCCTTATCGGGATTGACCTGGAAATCGTTATTTTCCGTAAATGCTTCGATGGCCCTTGTGAAAGTGTCTTTGTCCATTTCTGTGTTGAGAAATGTAACATTTTCCGCCTCATGGGAGGAAATTTCGATATAGGCGTTTTTGACCTTGCATGTCGGACAGATATCAGGGGGAGCGAGGCCATAATGGATGTCATTACAGACAAAGCAGCGCCAGTATTTTTTCATTATTTATTATACTAATCTATCGACATTTTCAAAGTCAATTAAAGCTATATGATTCCTAGGTAGGCCAGGAGGTCCGCAATGTCCAGCTCGGGGAGATCTTTAAAAGAAGGCATGGAGTGAATTGGATGGATGAGTTGATTTCTGATGTTTTCGACCGTGGCCGGGCGTCCGCTGTGAGGGAGTTTATCCTTTTTTAAAAGACCTTTGAGGCCTGGACCTGTTTGGCTCTCCTCTTTGTCAGCATAGTGACAGAAGCTGCATTTGTCCTGGAACAGGATTCTTCCTTTTTCTGTAGAACCTTCGAGTGAATTCATGGGAAGTGTGGAATCGTCTATGCTCTCTGTAAAAGAATTATTGGATCTGAGAAGATAAAATCCGGCCGAAGTCGCGGTGACAACAAAGGCTAAGCAAAGGACAATAATCCCTAAAACCGGGACAAATTTGAGGAATTGTTTGAAAAAACGTCCGATCGAAATTTTAATGAAAAAAATGACTAAAAGAAATAGTGCCAGGATGCTGTGTGAAATGGCACGAGGGGGGAGACTGTCTCCCACTCCGTCAACATATTTGATACAAAAATAACTGATGACCGTGAGCAAGAGGAGAAAAATATAACCGTTGGTTTTGTGCAGGATTTTTAAAAGTGATGGCTTCATTTTTCGATTTGGCCGTCCCATGAGTGTAAGCATCGATAGGGAGGCTCCAAGAGCGGCGGCAAAAAAGATCAATCCCATAATCGATTTTAGAAGAAAGATTGGCATGAATAACCTCCTGTTTAAACTCTGTGTACGGCTTGAATCACTACCTCAGAATCGACAAGAATTTCGACAATTGAGGGCAGAGAGGAATCGAGGGCTCGACGGAGGGCCTTGTCCAGTTCCTCTGGATCTGAGACGCGTATTCCCAGTCCTCCTGCAGATGTAGCCATATCTGCAAATCCCGGATTCGGGAAACTGACCCGGTATTCAGGATATCCATATTCTTCCTGTTCTTTCTTGATGTTCTTCAGTTTTCCGTCGTTAAAAGCGATGACTGTAATAGGCAGTTTGTTTTGGATTGCCGTAGTGAACTCCATCCCTGCCATTCCGAATCCTCCATCCCCAGTGAATGCGATCACCTGGCGTTTTGGCTCGGCAAATTGGCAGGCAATAGCCGCAGGGATTCCAAAAGCCATGCCTGCCATATTGGCACAGAGGAGAGTCTTTTGATTTTCACAGACAAACCTCTTGTAGAACCAATACGTGTGGTCACCCACATCCGAGCAGATGATTGCATCGTTGGCCAACTGTCTTTTCATAGCCTGGATCACGGCGCCGGGATGAATGGGTTTTTGCGTGTTTTGAGCATCTTCGTTGAGTAGTGCGACGTACCGGCTGTTGGCCTCTTGAATACTTCTGAGAAATTCCGGATCGATTTGGTGCTGAGGAAGTGCTTGTTTGAGCATGGTGATCACATGAAGGGCATCTCCAACGATACCCACTTTCACCGGGAATGTTTTTCCCACCCTGTGGGCATCGATATCGACCTGGATAATATCTGTGTCAGGGACAAGATTTTTCTGTCTGAAACCACTCCCCAGAATAATGATCAAGTCTGATTGAGCTACGATTTTAGGCGCGAATTTATTTCCGATGGATCCCAGTACTCCCAGAACCAATTCATCTGTTTCTGGGACGATTCCTTTGGCTCTTGATGTTGTGGCGATCGGGGCCCCAATATGGCGGGCCAAATCGAGAAGAGCCGGCCCGGAGTTCCGTGCACCCCAGCCTGCAAATAAAAGTGGTCTCTGGCTTCGGGTTATGATCTCTGCCGCTCTTTCTATCGATTCTCCCGGGTAGAGATCGGGGCTAAAAAGATGGGCCTTGGGCTGCCAGATGGATTCTTCCAGCGGTTCGGCCAGAATGTCCGTTGGCAAACTCAAGGCTGCGGGTCCAGAGGCCGCATAGGCCTTTTTTATTGCTAAATTGAGGACATTGAGTGCTTGACCTGAACTTGCGATCATTTCTGCATAGACACAAAATGATTTGAAGATATCCACTTCGGCAATTTCTTGGAGTGACTCGCTTCCCAGAAACACTTCGGGGACCTGTCCAAGAAGGGCGAGAACCGGGGCTCTGTCAGTGGCTGCATCGACAATTCCTGTGATCAGGTTGGTTGCTCCGGGACCGGCAATAGACATACAGACTCCGATTTCTCCGGTTAGTTTGGCGTGAGCCGATGCCATAAATGCAGCCGCTCCTTCATGGCGGACTAAAATGAGTTCGATACTGGGATTTTTTCGGATGGCGTCGGTTAGGGGGAGATTGGAATGGCCTGGTATACCGTACACCCTCTTGACTCCGTAGGCCACCAGCTGTTCGACGATTTTTTCGGCAACAGTTGTCTTTCCTTTGGAGACGGTGGCTTCACCTTCTATGACTTTAAAGGCAGACCTGGGAGCACCACATACAGGACATGACCAGTTTTCAGGGAGGTCCTGTAATGCGGTCCCCTCTTTTGATTCATCATAGATATAACCGCAGACAGAGCACTGCCATTTTTTCAATATTTCCCTCCTCAGTTCGGCTGAGTTCGATTAAAAGGATCAATCCAAATGGTAATTGGGTGCTTCTTTGGTGATAATGACGTCATGAACGTGGCTCTCTCTTATTCCGGGAGCCGTTATTTTTATGAATTTTGCTTTTGCCTGGAGTTCTTTTATGGAGCGGCACCCCGCATATCCAGCCCCTGATTTCAATCCTCCGACAAGCATTTGAGTGATATTGGCGGCATTGCCTTTATATGGAACCCGTCCCTCAATGCCTTCCGGAACGAGCTTGGTTTCTGTTGTAGCCTGATCCTGGAAGTATCTGTCCCGGCTTCCCATGCGCATGGCCTCCAGCGATCCCATGCCGCGGTAAGTCTTGTAGGAACGCCCTTGGAAGATCACGACTTCACCGGGAGATTCTTCCGTGCCGGCAAAGAGATTGCCGATCATCACAGAGCTTGCTCCGGCGACGATGGCTTTCGTGATATCACCCGAAAATTTGATGCCTCCATCGGCAATAAGTGGAATGTCAGTCTTCTGTGTGACTTTATAGACGTCGGCAATGGCTGTTATTTGAGGAATTCCAGCTCCGGTAACAATCCGGGTAGTGCAGATCGATCCGGGGCCAACTCCCACCTTGACGGCATCGACTCCCAGGGCGATAAGATCTTTTGCAGCCTCTTCTGTCCCGATATTGCCTGCGATGAGTTCTTGTTCGGGAAATTCCGTTTTTAAAAGTTTGACCATGTCCATAACTTTCTTAGAATGGCCGTGTGCCGTATCCACGACAAGAACATCCACCTTTACTTCGATCAAGGCTTTCGCCCTTTCCAGGGTGTCTTCTCCCACGCCAACAGCCCCTCCGACTCTGAGTCTTCCCAATTTATCTTTGGAGGCGTCCGGATATTGAATTCGCTTGAGGACATCCTTATAGGTAATGAGACCCTTGAGATGATTGTTCTCATCGACCATCAGGATTTTTTCGATTTTATGTTCATGGAAAAGTTTTTCTGCTTCAGCAAGTGATGTTCCTATAGGGACTGTGATGAGATTCTTTGTCATGGCTTTGCTGATGGTCAGGTTGAGGCGGGTTTCAAACCTAATATCACGGTTTGTGAGGATGCCAACCAATTTATTATTTTCATCCGTGATGGGAACCCCGGAGATCTTGTACTTTTTCATCACTTCTTTGGCTTCGAAGATCTTGTTATCCGGCTTCATGGTGATCGGATCGACAATCATCCCACTTTCGTAGCGTTTCACTTTATCGATTTCTTCTGCCTGTTGGGCCACAGGCATATTGCGGTGGATGAAACCGAGTCCCCCTTGTTGAGCCAATGTGATAGCCATATGAGATTCCGTGACCGTATCCATGGCTGCGCTGACGATGGGAATCTTGAGTGAGATATTCCGGCTAAACTGAGTTGAGACATCCGCATCGGCAGGGATCACATCCGTTTTTGCTGGGAGTACAAGGACATCATCAAATGTTAAACCTTCTTTTATATTTTCATCCAGCATAATTCCCCCTATTATCTTTTCCTTTTTTTCTTTTTTCTCTTTTTTGGAATAATCGATCGGGCCTGTTTTCCTGTTATGACAGGTGCGTTATGAGCCCGCTGATAATAGACCGGCTGTTCCTTTCTTTCCGGCAGCTCTTTCTCTACAACGGGTTGGAGCAGAAACAGGTAACGAATGGTCTCGTCTTCGATTCTGTCCATCATAGCCTGGTACATGTCATAACTTTCTTTTTTGTATTCGACCAGAGGATCTCTCTGGCCGTAACCGCGCAGCCCAATTCCATCTTTTAAGTAGTCCATTCCAAGGAGATGATCTTTCCACTGAGAGTCGATGATCTGCAGCATGATGATTCGCTCGAATTCTCTCATCTGGTCAATGCCGATGATTTTTTCTTTGTCTTCATAGAGGTTCGTAAGCCGGGTGAGAACGGTTTCCCTCAATTCCGGGTGATTTATGGTGTTCCAATCTATGTTTAAACTTTCAAATTCCAGCCCGAATTGAGCACTGATGGCATTTTGAAATCCTTTTGTATCCCAATCTTCCGGTGATTTTTCCTTGTCCGTATAGCGTTCCATATGCCAATCCACAATAGTTGCGATGAGCTTAAGAAGGAACTCCTTCATGTTTTTCCCATGCAGAATGTCATGCCTCATGGAGTAGATGGATTCTCGCTGCTTGTTCATAACATCATCGTATTCAAGAAGATGCTTTCGGATCGAGAAGTTTTGACCCTCCACCTGTTTCTGTGCTCGTTCGATAGCACTGCTGACTAATTTGTGCTCGATAGGCACACCTTCCTCCATTCCGATGCGAGACATCAATCCCGAGATCTTCTCGCTTCCGAATATGCGCATCAGGTCATCTTCGAGAGAGAGGTAAAAACGGGATGATCCCGGATCGCCCTGTCTGCCGGCTCGTCCTCTAAGCTGGTTGTCGATCCGCCGGGCTTCGTGGCGCTCAGTTCCGATAATGTGCAGACCGCCCATCTCCAGGACTCTCTTCTGATCAATATCGACTTGGACTTTGGCCTCTTCTTGGGCTCGTTCAAGATCTTCGGGAGACGTATCGTGATAATCAATTCCTCTTTTTTTCAAGGTTTCACGGGCGAGGTATTCTGGATTCCCTCCTAAAATAATATCCACACCTCTTCCTGCCATATTGGTGGCCAAAGTCACAGCCCCTATTCTTCCGGCCTGGGCAATGATCTGTGCCTCCTGTTCATGATACTTTGCGTTGAGCACAACATGATTGATTCCTTGGCCTCTCAGGATTTTGCTGAGGTGTTCCGAGTTCTCTATGGAGATTGTTCCGACAAGCACAGGGCGACCTTTAGTATTGTTGTCCTGAATTTCCTTGACAGCCGCTTCCCATTTTTCCTGGGCGGATCGGTATATGACATCATTTTTTTCAAGGCGGATCAGATGTTTGTTGGTTGGGATTTCTATGACATCCAGTTTGTATATGGAATTGAATTCTGCGGCCTCCGTCACTGCTGTTCCTGTCATCCCTGACAATTTTTCATACATACGGAAATAATTTTGGAACGTTACAGAGGCGAGGGTTTGGTACTCTTCTTCGATCCGGACTTTTTCTTTGGCTTCAAGAGCTTGGTGCAGTCCATCACTGTAGCGACGGCCCGGCATCAGTCGTCCTGTAAAT
>JAZFSR010000025.1:0-3708 GCA_036446295.1 Candidatus Aminicenantaceae bacterium | reverse complement strand
TGCCGTATCCAATGCAGGCTGGCTTGGACGATCCATGGTCACAGCCGGGCTGCTTCCCTCCAACGTGGATCCAAATCAGATTTTTGTCCAGGTTGCCGGTAAGGTCTGCCAACCGGGAGTTTTTGGTTTTATTATGGCTGCACTCACTGCGGCTCTGATGTCGACTATCGATACTCTGATCAATGCCGTTTCGGCCGTGGCTGTTAATGATGTCTACAAACCATATATGGTTAAAGGGGCATCAGATGGGCATTATCTCCGTGTAGCCCGGATTGTCTCGCTTTCGGCCGCCTTTTTTGGGTTGATTCTTGTTCCTGTCTTTGCGTCTTTCCGTTCTATCTATGTGGCCCATGGGGCCTTTACGGCTTCTATAACACCTCCAATGGTTGTGACCATTGTATTGGCAGCTTATTGGAAGCGATTTACTCCCAAGGCTGCGTTTTGGACTCTGTTGGGTGGATCGATTTTGATCGGGCTGTCCCTCATTTGGCCCCTGCTCATCGCTCCTTTTTCTCATGGTGTGGATCCGGCAGGGGGCTTCAAATACATGAGAGCCTTGTACGGACTTGCAGGGAGTTTAATCATAGGGATTAGTGTCAGTCTTTTCAGTCGTGCACGATCGAGCAAAGATATCCAGGGATTGGTAGTGGGGACACTCGATACGGCCAAGAGAAATTTCAAAGGTGGAGAGGTGAACGAAAAGGAAGGGAAAAAAGTCATAGCGACTCCTGTAGCTGACCATCAAGTTGAGGAAGTGAGTGTTTCTCCTGCTGTGGCGGAGACTCTTGCCGTAGAGAAAGGGGATGTTATTTATGTGAGCGATTCGCGAGCCTGGCTGGGGGGACTACGCTCAGTGCATGCAAAAATCTCGGCCTTTCATAATCGTGAAATAGACAGGATCTTTCTTTCGCCCGAAATTATTAAGAGAGGAAATCTTAAACTTAATCGTAAAGTACGGCTTGAAAAAATTATATAGTTCTGTGTTAAGGAGTAACTATGAATATTCACAAATCGATTTGTTTTGGACTCCTGATTTTATCGGTCCTTCTTTTTAGCCGCTGCAAGAAAGTCATTGACAGGACTCTCGTTGTAGCCCATAGGGGGGCGTCCTCGCTGGCTCCTGAGAATACCTTGGCTTCAGTAAGGAAAGCGATGGAGCTGGGAGCCGATTACTGTGAGATCGATGTCCAGTTGACCAAGGATGGAGAGGTCGTGCTCTTACATGATTCCCATTTAAAGCGAACGGCCGGAAATGTCGGGACTCTGAGTGAATATATCCTCGATGAGCTCAGGCAGTTCGAAGTAGGGAGCTGGTTTGGCCCGGATTTTGACGGTGAGCCGATTCCGACACTCAGGCAGGTGATTCGAACGGTCAAAGGGAAAATGCTGCTGAACATAGAAATTAAAGTTTCACGGGAAGAATCGGATATCGTCAGCAAAGTTATCGATATTATCCATTCTGAAGGAATCACGAAAAAGTGCATTGTCACGTCCTTCGGCCGCTCGGAGGTTGAAAAAGTCAAAGAACTCGATCCCCGGATTATGACAGGTTTTATTTTCAATCAGAAGTATCCTCCGGACGTATTTGAGGGGAATTGGGAGGCTCTTAGCTGCAACTACAGAGTTGTAGATGCCGATTTTGTAGCCAAAGCGAGAGAGAATAAGAAAAAAATCTATGTCTGGACTGTTGATGATGAGGAAGAAATGAAAAGACTGATTGAACTGCAAGTGGACGGGATTATCACCAATCGGCCCCAGGATCTGATCCCTCTTGTCGCTGCTGCTGCCACCGATCTGCTCCCTGGAACCGGAACATCCGGGATGGTGAGTTCTGCACACCCTATTGCGACACAAGCAGGCTTGGACATCCTGAAAGCCGGAGGGAATGCCTTTGACGCGGCTGTGGCGATTGCTTCCACTTTAAATGTCGTTGAACCGGCCATGTCTGGAATTGGGGGGTATGGTACGATCCTTGTCTTTGTGGCAAAGGAAAACAGGGTGCGGTTTCTCGACTCCAGTGGAAAAATTCCCTCTGCCTGCGATTCCGACCTTTTTCGTGCGCCAACTCCTAACTATTTGGAAAACCGTCGTGGGGCGAAGGCCGTTTCCACCCCTGGAAACGTCAATGCCTGGGAGTCGATGTCAAAGAATTACGGTAGATTGCCCTGGTCAAAGCTCTTTGAGCCGGCGATCCGGGCCGCGGAAGAAGGCTTTGAACTGGGAGAAAGAGGCTCTGGAATTATAGATCGTGCCTTTAGTTCCTTTCCTGAATCTGCTCAAAAAATCTACGGCAAAGATGGACAATCCTTGGCTGAAGGAGAGCGGTTGGTCCAGCAGGATCTGGCACAGTCATTAAGAAGAATTGCAGTAGAGGGAGCCCGGGCTGTCTATGGAGGGACAATCGGTTTAGCCATTGATGAGGAGATGAAAAAATCCGGAGGATTTCTCTCTATCGAGGATTTAAAGGCCGATGAAGCCGAATGGTGGGCACCAATCCATATTGATTATAGAGGATTCCAGGTGTACACAGCCTCCCCGCCTTCGACGGCGTTTCCTTCTTTGATTAGACTGGGATTGATGAGCCGGTTTGATAACCGGTCTCTTGGTCATAACAGTGAGGACTTTCTGCATCGTTTTGCCGAAGCTACAAAACATGCATTCTGGTGCCGGCTGGCCTATGCCGGCGATCCGGAGATCAACCCTCCTCCTTTGGACAGCCTCCTGACTGAAGACTACTGGGATAAAGAGGCGGCCAAGATTGACCTGTATCGGGCCGGGCCATTTTCGCCTCCCGGTGCGGCTATCAAAGAAGGAGACAATACCACTCATTTTGTTGTCGCCGACAGATGGGGAAATATCGTTTCCGCTACCCAAACACTCGGCAATGCCTTTGGCAGCCGGATGATGCCAGAGGGGACAGGGATCTGGCTGAATAATTCTCTCTACTACTGCACGTTCGAACCAAAAGGAAATCCTATGGACGCGCATGCAGGACACCGAAAGCTTTCCGGAGACTGTCCGACGATCATCTTTAAGGAGGGAAAACCCTGGGTGGCTTTGGGAACTCCGGGGGGGCACACGATTGGTCAAACCATCCCCCAAATGGTGATGAATTTGATCGATTTTAAAATGAACATTCGACAAGCATTGGCAGCACCTCGGATTAGTTTTGTCGAGCCGGATATTCTTTCTGTAGAAAGTGGGGTTTCTGAATCGGTTCGTGAGGCCCTGTCTCTACGGGGACATAATATTCGTGTTTCACGTGGTTTGGGGAATGCTCATGCGTTGGCCATATTTTATGACGCGAAGGGGCGGCCAAGATCATTTAAAGGGGCGTCCGATCCTCGCGGACAGGGACTGGCCAAAGGGTATTGAACGTCCGGAATATTTCACGTTTGATGAGTTTATGCCGATGCTTTGATGCCGTCCGGAGAGTTGTCATCGACGACCAAAATTTCTGTGTTTTGGTCGAGATGTCTGAAAATATTTTCAATCAGAACGACAATATTCTCCTTTTCATTATAGGTCGGCAGGACAACGGAAACTTTATTTACAGTGCTATTGATTTGATTCATTTATTTAGGTATTGATTATTGCCATTTTTACAATTCCGGACCTTTAAATGCAAATCGTACCCGGGTGAGGCAAGGTCTTCTTTTCTCGTAATATTTTCTTGCAACTTTTTTCTGCTATAATACGTCTATTAAG
>JAZFSR010000024.1:0-5969 GCA_036446295.1 Candidatus Aminicenantaceae bacterium | reverse complement strand
CTGTCAGCTGTGGGGGGACTCCTGGCTCTTCAAATCTGTTTTTTTCTGATGGTGATCGTCAGAAATAATATTTCGGTTGAACCCAATGAACCCATCATACAGGTCGAGTACATCAATCGTCACATTGAAGCCACGAATAAGGCTTACCAGCTTGAGAATATTGAAGTCCATGAATGGACAATGCCTGAAGAACCGTTGTCCACCGACGCCCTTCTTGCCAGCAAAACACTGCAGAATGTCCCCTATATTCCTGCACGGGTGTCCTATCTCGAAGAACCGCCCGATCTGCATCATTACGAGCGCATCAAGGTTGCCGATTCGAATATGGTTTTTGGTCCCATGCTTCAGATCTATCAACAGCAGCAGCAGCTTCGTCCTTACTACGATTTTATCTCGGTGGATGGAGTGCGCTACACGGTTGACGGCGAAAAGCGAATGTTTGTCAGTGCCGTTCGCGAGCTTCCTTCGCTGGCTTTTGTTGGTAAACAGGAGTGGCTGAAATACTGGGGATCTGCCGCTCTGCTCCTGACTCATGGGATGGGGCTTGTGATGAGCCCGGCCAACAGCATCGACGAGATGGGTTCTCCACAGTATGTCATCAAAGATGTACCTCCTTCAGTGACCTATCCTGAACTGGAGCACGAACCCCGCATCTATTTTGGGGAGGGCGCCAAGGATGATTATGTCCTTACAAACATCAGGTACCTTAAAGAATTTGACTATGCCACAGATCAGGGCCGCATGGAGTTCACCTTTCCTGAAGACCTGATCGACGGACTTCCGGTCAGCTCCTTATTTCGGCGCTTGATCTTTGCCGTGCACACAAAAGATGTCACGGCCTTTCTCTTTTCGCGCTACATCGATCATGAGAAAACCCGTGTACATGTCCGACGCACTCCAATAACAAGGGTGAGAAGTATTGCCCCCTTTCTTTTTCTGGACAGCAATATCTATGCTTTTATCGCCGATAAAAAAGTTCTCTGGATGGTTAACGGCCTCACAACCAGCAAGGAGTACCCCTATTCATTCCGAGAGGTTCTTGGGGACAAGGCCGATGAGCGGGCGGTCGAAAAATTTCCCGAGAGGATTATCAACTATGCCGAGGATTCAGTAAAAGTCACAGTTGATGCCAACAGCGGGGAAGTGCACTTTTATCAGATCACAGATGATCCCATTGTTTGCACCTGGGCAAAGATATACGATGATCTCTTCGAGCCGGCATCCGCTATGCCGGAAGATGTCAAGGCACAAATGACCTATCCTTTACAGTGGTTTCACATCCAATTTGATGACATCTACAAAAGGTATCATCAGAAACACGCCATCGAATTCTACAATGCCGAAGATCTTTGGGACGATGCTGACGAAGTGCTCGGTTCCCTCGGCCGGGGCCTCAGCGGCTTTGGGACCGAGGATCAGCTGACTTTCTCCATGGAAGGATACAATCTTCTTCTCGATCCGGCCGATCTTCCAGAGGGTGTGAACGCCGGTGACCCGGGAGATCTTCAGTATGTCATGCTCATGCCCTTTACTCCGGAAGGGGCGAGGAATCTCCGCTCTCTGATCATCGCCTTCCAGGATCCGGGAAACTATGGAAAGCTGATTAACCTGAGGATCCCTCAAGGAGAATTTGTGCCGGGACCCGAACAGAACGATGCATATATCTGCAATGACCGCCCGGTCCACCAGCAGGTGACCATGTGGATCCGCCACTCTTCAGAAGTGATCCGGGGAGGGACTTTTCTCCTGCCGATCGGAGGAGATCTGCTCTATCTGGAAACGATCTGGGCAAATTCTCTTCAGAACGAGATGCCCCAGTTAAAACTCTTTGCTATTAGATATCACGAACTTATCACTTCAGGCAGCACGCTTGAAGAGGCCATCGAGAAACGGCGTGTGCTGGACAAAAAATAAAAAGGCAAATAAAGGGGTCGCGTATCGACCCCTAAAAGAGTACAGCTTCCAGATCCAGAATAAGCATAGAGAAAATGATTGCAAGAATAGTCACAGGTATGCCTATCTTGATATACAACCAGTAAGAAATTTTGACACCTTTGTTTCGAAGAATCCGGAACCACATGAGTGCGGCCAGCGAGCCAATGGGGAGCATCTTTGGTCCCAAGTCTCCGCCGATCAGTGCGGATAAGGCCAATAACTGCGTGCTGGCATCTGCCAGCGGCAAATCACGAATAGCAATGGCCATCATGTTTGCGACAGGATGATTGTTCATGATCGCTGAGCAGCCTGCGGCGATGAAGCCAGTGATATAGGTGCTCACATCCAGACCAGGAATCAATGCCTTCATGATATAGTCGCCGATAATATTAGTAAATCCTGCAAGCCGAAGTCCGTTTACAACGACGAAGATTCCGACCACAAAGATGATAACGTCCCATCCCACTCCCTTGGCGACAGGTATAAAGGAGCCTCGCCCAAGCGTCTGATTGACAAAAATAAGAGCGATGGCTCCTGCAGCAGCGACGAGTGCGACGGGAATCCCGGTCCACTGCTCTGTGAAAAATCCAAATAGTGTAAGCAGCAGAACAAAGCCGCATGTAAACAAAAAGCCACGGTTTTCTATCTTGATCTTTGTCTCCGGCTCAAAACGGCATTTTTTCGGAATAGACCGTCGGAAGAAAAACCGTAAGCCAAAGTAGGTGACGACCATGCTCATCACTGCAGGGAGCATCATCCATTTGGCATATTCGATAAATCCAATATCAAACCAGCGGGATACAATGATGTTGATGGGATTGCTGATGACAAAGGCTCCGACAAGATTGGATACATAGAGGACGGCAAAGTAGTAAGGAATTTTATTGGCTATAGTCCAGGATTCTTCTTTGATCTCTTCGATCAATTCATAAACCATAGGTGTGAAGATCAGCACGGCTGCATCGTTCGTAAAAAGGGTTCCGGTGATAGTTCCCGCAAAGAAGAGGTAAGTAAAGAGTCTTAAACCATTGCCGTTTGCCGCCTTAGCAATCCTCCAGGCTAGGAGCCTGAAGAATCCGGCCTTCTCTGCAACCAGTGTGATGACCATGAGGCTGACGATGGTGAGGACTGGCATGGACAGAAATTGAAGAGACCGGAACAAGGCTGCCCCTGGAAGCAATCCCACGGCCACAGTCAGTACTGCCCCAAGAATGGCTGCGCCCGCAGGTTCGATCCGGAAGCGGCCGAGAGAGGGGCGTATTAGAGAGAGAGTGACGGTGAGTCCAAGAACACAGAGTGCCAAGACGAGCATTGAGTTAAGTTTCCTTCAAAATAATTTTTATCTCTTATCATACTTATAACTCACTTTATGGGCAAGCTCGATAATTAAATGGGAAAAAGATGGGGAATGTTCTCAGTTTATTGAACAATCCTTAAGGGTGTGCTATGGTTATCTTTAATGTTTGTTCTTGAAAACTGCTGAAAATGAGAAGGGATTTGAGGCAGTCATTTACTGAGATTTCTTTCCTCCTGGAATCAATAAATTGGAGCTAATGAATGAATAAAAAGGAAATTCTGAAGACCTCTAAGGAATATGAAAATTCGCTTAAAGCGATGAAGCCGAACATCATCACAGATAAGCTTCTTGCAGAGCCATATGAAGATGAGGATATTCAAAAAGGGATGAATGTCGTCTCTTTAAGTTATGACTATGCAAAAGATCCGAAATACAAAGAAATGATGACCATTGAATCGCCTCTAAACGGAAAAATCATCAACCGTTTCAATAATATTCCTCAAACAAAAGAAGAGCTGACCACTCGACTGAAAATGATATATACGCTTTCAACAGAAGTAACATGTGCACAAAGATGTGTTGGCGGCGATGCACTGTGGGCCTTGTTCATTGGTACAGATCAATTAGACAAGAGCAACAAGTCCAAAACGGATTACCACCAACGCCTGCTCAAGTATCTTCGTTATATCCAGGATAATGATATTGCCTCCGCGGCAGCGGTGACCGATGCCAAAGGAGATAGAAGTCTGCCTCCCTCACAGCAGGAAGAAAAGAACAGCTATGTCCATATCGAAAAAGAAACCGAGGATGGGATCTATGTCAGCGGCATTAAAAGTCCGATCACAATGAGCTTATATACGGAAGAGATTATCGTGCTTCCCGGATTACAGTACTCCGAGAGTGAGAAGGACTGTGCCGTGGCCTTTGCCATCCAAGGGGATGCAGAAGGAATTGAGAGATATGTTCTGGGTCCCGATGTGAGCTCTCTCTGCGGGGAATATTGCCCGGCTCACGGAACAAAATATTTGAACAAAGAAGGAATGGTCATATTCAATAATGTCTTTATCCCAAATGAAAGAATCTTCCTACGCGGAGAACACAGATTTGCGGCGATATTCGCCAATTTATTTGCCACTTTGCATCGGTTCTCCTATCTGGCTTGCAAACCGGCAATTTACGATATTATGACCGGAACCGCGATGCTGATCTCGGAATACAATGGGACAAAAGGGAACTATTTCTTAAGTAATACTTCTGAAAAAATATTTGAGATTTACAAGCAGTCGATTATAGTGAGCGCGCTGGCCAAATCCGCAGTCACGGCCGCTCAAGTCACTGAAAGCGGAGCCATCCTCCCCGATCCGGTTTACTCCAATATGGGAAAATACGTAGCTAGTGAATATTTCCCCCATGCTATCAGCATTCTTCATGATATGTCCGGGAATTTACCAACGAATCTTCCCTATCCGAAACTTCTTAAAAGTGAAGAATATGGGTCCCATATAAAACCACTCTTTGCCAGAAAAAAAGGAATTTCTGCCGAAGATCATTACAAACTCAATGAGTGGATACGGGTTTTTACTGCCTCTAATGAAGCTGGACTGCTGCAGTTTGGATCCAAACACGGTGGAGGAAATGTAGAGGCTGAAAAAGTCGCCATTTACGGGAACAGTTTAAGAAGGATGTCCGAGTGTAAAAAAATGGTGAAGAAATTTGTCCTTAATAAATAAAAGAACTTTTAATTTGAGAATTAGCCGTGACCATTGAAATTAGAGAAGTCCAGAGTCTAAAGGATCTCAAAAAATTTGTTCGGTTCCCATTTTCTCTCTATAAAAACCATGAATACTGGATACCACCCCTGATAAAGGAAGATCTCCATACTCTAAGGTCTGATAAAAATCCATCTTTTGATCACTGTGAAGCGGTATATTATTTGGCTTATAAAAACAATAAAATTGCCGGAAGAATTGCCGGTATTATCAACCGTCGTTTTATCGAGTTATGGAAGAAGAAATATGCCAGATTCTGCTGGTTTGACTTCTTAGATGATGAAGAGGTTTCAGAGGCTTTGCTTAAGAAAGTCGAGTCGTGGGCTCAATCGAAAGGTATGGAGGATCTTATTGGTCCGATGGGATTCACGACTTTCGAACATCAGGGAATGCTGATCGAGGGATTTGATGAACTGCCGACGTTTCTCTCTACCTATAATTATGACTATTATCCAAAACATATGGAAAAACTGAAATATTTAAAAGAAATCGACTACTTGGAATTCGAAGTGCAGACCCCTGAAGCCGTTCCGGAAAAGGCCGCCCGGATCGGCAATATTATTAAGAAGAGAGTAAAAGTCAAACTCCTCAAGACCACATCGAAAAAAAAGCTTTTGCCCTATGCCAAGCAGGTGTTTGATGTCATCAATGCGGCCTACAGTCCGCTCTTTGGTTTTGTGCCGCTGACAGAAAAACAAGTCGATCTTTTAGTAAAAAAATTCGTTTCTTTTATTCGACCGGAATATGTATCGATCGTGCTTGGAGAAAATGGCAAGGTGGTTGGATTTCAAATCTCTTCTCCTTCGCTTTCTCGAGCCTTTCAAAAAGCCAAAGGTCGATTATTTCCGTTTGGCTTTATTCCCATTTTAAAGGCCTACAAGAAACCCGAGTGCATAGACATTATTCTCGTCGGAGTCCATCCTGATTACCAGAACAAGGGGATCAACGCGATCATCATGACCGATCTA
>JAZFSR010000023.1:0-2243 GCA_036446295.1 Candidatus Aminicenantaceae bacterium | reverse complement strand
TGTCAATAATGCCGGGATTATGTACAGGACCAGACTGATGGATATCTCCTTAGACGAATGGGACCGCACACTCAAGGTCAACTTAACAGGTGTTTTTCTCTGCACAAAAGCCGTGCTTCCCACAATGAAAGAATCCGGCTTTGGCCGGATTGTCAACATCTCCTCGTCGGCAGGACGGAGTGTCAGCTCACTCGGCGGGGCTCACTATACAGCCTCGAAAGCCGGGCTCCTGGGTTTGACACGCGCGGTAGCCAAAGAAGTGGCTCCTTTGGGGATTACGGTCAATGCTATATGTCCCGGGCTCATCGAAACAAAGATGGCAGTGGAGACCACGACCCCGGAGGAACTTCAAAAATTCCTCGACTCGTTTCCCATCCCGAGGCTGGGCTCACCCGAAGAAATCGGACATCTTGTTGTTTTTTTGTGTTCGGACGCAGCGGCATACATCACAGGGGCCTCTATGGATATCAACGGCGGAGACCTGATGATTTGAATTTTTCCATCGCCTCTAAAGGTGAGGGGGTGAGGATGAAATTCACCCTTTGAATCCTCTCTCCTGGCGATTGACCGTTTTTCGGGACTCTGTGAGAATACATTACCTCAAGTACACTTGTCGTAAACCTTTACGCATGATAAAATTGTCAAAAGAGAAGATTTGAGTGGAGGAAGCGTCTTTAACTATGTCTTCTTAAATGGCAGGAGGAAGAGGAAAACTTTTTTTAAAGGACAAATGACATGAGTTCGAATCTGGCTGATCTTCTTGTTCGAGAAAAGGTGTTGAACCGCAAGCAGCTCAAGACGGCTCAAACTTTTCAAAAGGAAAACGAAGTGTCCATGGCGTCAGCCGTCGTCAGCCTCGGCTACCTGTCCGAAGAGGAAGTGACACAAACTTTAAGTCGGGAGTATGGCTATCCTTTAATCGACCTCGATCAATTTGAAGTTTTTCCCGATGTGCTGGATCTTATTTCCTTGGATGTGGCAAAGAAATATATGGTGATACCTATCCATCTCAACCGGAATTGCCTGACGCTGGCCATGATGGATCCAACAGATCTGGAGGCGGTTGAAGACATCAAGTTCCGTACGGGCTTGAGTCTCCAGCCCATTATCGCTTCAGAAACAGCCATCACAAATGCTATCCAACAATATTACGGGACATCCGATGCTCTGCGTGTCAAGCAGGTTATCGGTGAGATCGAACAGGCCGAAGATTCCTCTATCTATATCGTTGAGGAAGAAGAGGAGGAAGAAATTGATGTGGAGGAGTTGACGGCAGCAACAGGAGAAGCTCCTATTATCACACTCGTGAATTCGGTCTTGATCGATGCCATCAAAAAGGGTGCGTCTGATGTCCATTTTGAGCCTTATGAAAAGACTTTCCGCATCCGCTACAGGTTGGATGGGACACTCTATGAGATGATGAACCTTGCCAGGCGGTTTAAAAACGCGGTCACCTCACGTATCAAGATTCTCGCGAACATGAATATTGCCGAAAAAAGGCTCCCTCAGGACGGGCGCATGAAGATGAAAATTAAGCTGGAGGACGGGGAACGCAAAGATGTGGATATGCGTGTCTCCAGTGTGCCGACAATGTTTGGTGAAAAAATCGTCATCCGTATTCTTGATAAAGAAATGTTGAAGTTGGATATGGCTCTTCTCGGGCTTGAAAAAGAGAGTCTGGAAGTGTTTTCCCGTGGGATCAAGAAGCCCTGGGGAATTATCCTTGTTACTGGACCGACGGGAAGCGGGAAGACAAATACACTCTATTCGGCGATTTCCGCCCTTAATACCCTAGAAAAAAACATCATGACGGCAGAAAATCCGGTCGAATTTAATCTGGCTGGAATCAATCAGGTGGATATCAAGGAAGAGATAGGACTGAGTTTTTCCAGATCTCTGAAAAGTTTCTTGAGGCAGGATCCGGACATCATGCTTATCGGGGAGATGAGAGACTTTGAGACTGTGGATATTGCTATTAAAGCAGCCTTGACCGGTCATCTTGTCTTTTCCACCATCCACACCAACGATGCCGCCAGCACTATCAACAGGCTGTTGAATATGGACGTGGAACAGTTCCTGATTGCCGATTCTGTGACCATGATCGTAGCGCAGAGGTTGGTCAGAAGGCTGTGTAAGAAATGCCGAGTCAAGCAGGACCTTACACCGGAGGCTCTGGTGGAAATCGGCTTTACTCCTGAGGAAGCGAAGGGTGTTAAAGTGTATAAGCCTTCCGGATGTTTTGA
>JAZFSR010000022.1:0-6014 GCA_036446295.1 Candidatus Aminicenantaceae bacterium | reverse complement strand
TTGGATATAAAGGTGAGCTTTTTATCCTTCTTGTCCTCTGCTTCCTTTTTTTCCGTCTTTTTTGTCATTTTCTTAACCTGTTTTTCCTGCGAAAAGATTTTATCAGTGAAAGCTTCAGATTGAGCGGGACGGGCCAGTCCTATAAATGCAATGGTCATAATAATTAGGGATGAAAGCATAATTTTAGTCTTCATGTTGGTCTCCTTTGGTTTTAATTGTTGTTTGAGGATGGCAACCAGCCGTTCATTCAACTGGGATTTCCCCACGGCTCCAAGGGCGGCGGTCGGGGGATTCCAGTGGAACTGTCCGGCCTTTTTGATCGATAAAAGATTGACGGCATATGTCGATGGCTTAACGCCGGTTTTGAGGACAAGTTCATCACAGGCTTTTTCCTGTTCTTTTTTCATCATTCTAAAGGCGAACCAGCTGAGAGGATTAAACCAGTAGAGCGCGACGCTGCAGCGTGCGAGAATTTTGATAAGGAAATCACTTCTTTTGATGTGAGAGAGTTCGTGGAAGAGGGCGGAGGAGCGCTGATCTTGAGTCCAGTTCCTGGATTCAGTGGGAAGGATCACGACAGGTTTTATCACCCCCCAAGTCAGAGGGATGTTCACATTTTTATGGCTGAAGAGGCTTATATTTCTTTTGATGGAGATGGCTTCCAGGAAGTGATTCAGAAGCTGCCGCCAGGATGAATCCGATATTTCTTTACCCTGTCTGGTTAACCTGTGTGCGCCGTAAAGTCCGATAAATATCCTGGATAGTAACACAACCAATCCCGCCGACCATATTGCAACAAGCACTAGGCCAAAAAATCCTTTTGAGATGGAATATTTTGAGAGAAAAAAATTAAAACGACCATTTTTCTCCAATTTTAATGCCTGCAGCTGCTTGTCAGCTAGTGATGGATTGATGGAGTTTAATGGAATTGTTTTACGCCTGTCCTGATCCCATCTTTGTGAAATTTGAGAGCGGCCTTCACCGGTATTCCAGGTTGGAAGCAGTCCAGTTTCCCATCCCTTAGTGAGAGTGGAAAGGAATGGGAACAGCAGCAAACTTATGAGAGAGACTGAGAGGAGAAAATGCCTGAGAGATGCTGATTTATTCCGAAATAAAAAGACCAGCATAAACGTAAATATGAGAATAACGGAGCTCTTGATAAAGAATTCACTGATGAGGTCGAGTCCTTTAATCTCTGTAAGAAATTCCATTTTTATCTGCCTTCGTTCTGTGCTTTTTTGATCAATTTAGTAAGACGCTTGTATTCTTCCTCAGATAAGTCCTCTTCTGAGATGTTGAGCAGAGCCGCGACGACCTCTTCTGTGGAATTGTCGAAAAAAGTTTTTAAAATATGTTTGAGCGCATTCTGTCTTGCCTCTTCACGGGGAATAGTGGGGGAATAAATGTAGCGCGGGCCTTGCTGCTTATGAATCAGATGTCCTTTTTCTTCGAGCACTCTGAGCAGTGCCCTGATTGTCGAGTAGCTGGGAGGATCCGGAATCAGCTCGAGAACCTGAGCCACCGTGGCCTCATTCATTTCATAGACGATGTCCATGATCTGTCTTTCTCTGCGGCTGAGGTTTTTCAGAAATTTCATTTTCTCTCCTGCTCATATCTTATTTAAAAATATGCTAATTTTTTAGCATGCTAAAAATATAGCACCAAGTGTGCCGCTTGTCAAGAAGCTATGCTATTTTATTAGCATTTTCTTTTCTACAGACTAAAACTCGATTTTTTGGAATAAGTTGCTTTGGGACCAGGCTTTGATTACGTGATTTCTAAACTGGATTGGTGCAGTCGTATTCAGGTGTTTTGTGTTGGTTTAACCTTTGTTCGTTTCAGGGTGTCGATATTAAAATCCTCAAAATTAATAGCGATGGCAATTTTGGTGAGCAGGGTGAAGATCAAAAATCCGATGGAGAAGATGGCGACGGCGATTTTAATTTCGATCAAGGAGGGCCGGTAAATGTAGACCTGCCCCAGTGTATCCGGGGTGAATCCGGGAATCAGAAGGGCGATCCCTTTTTCAATGTAGACACCAAACCATATCAAAACGGCGCCGATATTTAGAGTAATTGGATTTTTCCTGGTGCGGGGAATCAAGAACAACAAAAAGGCGACAAAGCTGAAGATGACTGATATCCAGCCGTAAAAAACGATATCTTTGTTCTCTCCAACTCCAACAAATAGATACTTCAGATGAACAAGGTGTTCTGTGTTGGAATAGATTTCCTTAAAGACTTCGGAAACTAAAAAGAAAAGATTGATAAACATGGCATAGGCCATCAGTTCAGCAATCTTCCAAATGGCTTCGTCCTTGATCTCAAAATTTGTGGTTTTTTTCAATATCTGAAATAGGATGATCAGAACGGCTGGACCGGAGCAGAACGCTGATGCTATGAATTTTGGAGCCAAGAGAGCGCTGTTCCAGTAGGGGCGTCCAGCAAATCCGTTGTAAATGAAGGCGGTGACAGTGTGAATTCCGATGGCCATGGGGATAGAAAGAAGGATGATAGGCATCAGAAGTTTTTTCTTAGGCTCTTTTTTATAAAAAAGAGAATATAGTATATAGGCGACCACAAAACAGTTTATCCCCATATATACTAGCAGCGTCAAAGTATCCCAAGCCAAAAGTGACTGAGGCAGGTTCAGTTTCCCTATTAGAGGAATCATATGCCACAACCGCAGAGGATTTCCGATATCGACAATGACAAAAAGTATGACCATAACCATGGCGCAAATGGCCAGCAGTTCGCCAAAGAGGACAACCTCCTTTATAGGCTTCCAGTTATAGACGTAAGCCGGAATGACAAGCATGATAGCCGCAGCCGCGACTCCAACCAGAAACGTAAAGTTTCCAATATAAAAGGCCCAGGATATGGGATCTCTCATATTTGTGACCAGTAGGCCATGTTTGAGCTGCTGAATGTAGCCGGAAGCTCCCCATAATATGAGTATGGACAAAAATGCTATCCATGTATAATAACGGCTGCTTCCTTTGATAATGATTTTAAAACTTTCTTTTATAAGCCGGAAAAATTTCACCCTTTCACCTCTTATTTATTATCAAGTTCCGTAAAAATAATAGAATTTTGGCTGCGTATTGAGTTCTTCTTTGAGAATAAGCACCCTCTTGTTTTCAAGGATATACCGGATTTCGCTGTCTGGGTCTAGAAGATTCCCAAATTTTCGGGCCCCAACAGGACAGACCTCTACACAGACCGGATAGCGGCCTTCTCGGGTGCGCTGGATGCACCATGTACATTTTTCCACTACTCCCTTCATGCGGGGCCTATTGCCTAAATAGTGAGTTTTTGGATTCGCGTCTTCGGCTGGGAGACTGGGTTTTCCCCAGTTGAAATGGCGGGCTCCGTAGGGACAGGAGGCCATGCAGCAGCGGCAGCCGATGCACCAGTTGTAGTCGACAACCACAATCCCATCCGGATCGGTGTATGTAGCGCCAACCGGACAGCTTTTGACACAGGGAGGATTTTTGCATTGCTGGCATCCCATGGGGAGGTAAAAATGGCCCTCATGGGGGACCTCTTCATGGTCGTAATAGAGATTGGCGTCTGCGAAGTCGACACCTTTTTCCTTTTGCATCTCCAGAACCTTGATCCAGAGGATTTGGGGATCCCGGGATTGATTGTTCTCTTCCTGGCAGGCATAGACGCATTTCCTGCATCCGATACATCTTGAAAGGTCGAGGCCGTAGCCGAATAAGGTATTTGGGATGGCTTCTTTGGTTGAAACTGTAAATGGTTTTCCGTATTTTTCAGCAAATTCGGCTTCCAGTCGTTTGACGATCTTTGCGATCTTTTCCTTGGACAGCGAACGAAAATCTCTTTGAAGAAATTCTTCTAGAGCGGCTTTATCCCCGCATGCGGCAAGGGCGGCTGCAGAGGATGTGATTGCTGCGACCTTGAGAAATGACCGTCTGTTCACTTTCTTGGGTGAGAATGCTGTTTTATGTATGCTCATTTCTTTTTTCCTGGTTTTATTGGGGCGGGGTCTGGTTTCATTTTCTGAAACTTTGGAGAATGAGGATCATGGCAGTGGGCACATAAAAGGTACTGTTTCTCTCCATTCCACTGGCCTGTTCTTCGGCCGTGAATTCCGGCTTTCCAATCTCTTAGTTTTGGGCCGTGACACTGGCCGCACAACTTGTAAGATTCGCTGAAATCAATCAGTTCACCGCTGGCTGAGTGCAGCATGTCCCGGTTTTCAGCATCATGACAAGCCATGCACCACCTGTTTTCTTCATCATGATGAAGGACGATATCATCATGAAAGTCAACCAATTCCCTGCGCTCAAGGTTGGTTTCCATATCGGCATGGCACATGGAGCAGGGGAAGGTATCCTCATTGAGAGGAGGAGGAGGTACCTGAATATCATTCCTTTCTTTGCCTTCGGCCTTTTGTTGTTCCTTTTCTGAATCGGCGGCCTGATGGCCGGTTAGCAGCAGTGATGTGGACAGGATCAGGACAAAGAACAAAAAAATTAACCAGGAATTAAACCAATATTTTTTCATTATGTCGCCTTCTAGTATTGATATAAAATAACCCTTTATAATAGACTTTTACTATTATCAATTTATCAGGATTAAAGTCAACAAAAAATGCAATAATTAAAGGGACATCATACTTAATTAATAAACGGAATTAAGTATGATGTCCCTTTAATTATATGGGATTATTGTATGAGTAAGATTAGTTTGGCGATTCGGCCATCGGCTCCGGCCGCCCAACCGACCTTTCCTGTCTTTTCAATACTTAAACAGAAGTAGCCATCATTGTTTAAAGGATTCCAGTTATTTCCATCATCAATAGTGATGTCAGAGCCTCCTCGTCCTATGGCGATATAGGTCGAGGGCGTTCCCGGTACAAACATGACGCACGACCTGTAACCCCTGACACTGTTTTCTGAGATTGTCGTCCATGTTTTACCTCCATCCCCAGTTTTGGCCGAACATAGATTTCTATTTTCCGGATCCCGGTAATCGCCGCCCACAATGATACCATTGTCAATATCCTTAAAAGCAATAGAAAAAATTCCCTGTGAGGGGAGCCCGCTCAACAGAGGAGTTTTGCGAACCATCCAAGTTTTTCCCCAGTCATATGAGTGGTGGATCCTTGCGGCAGCTCCACCGGTTCCAAACCAGACATGGCCTTCTCCTTGAACTGTCAGACAGGTTCCACTCGCCGCAAATCCCGCTTCATTTTTCAATGCTATCGGACAGTTTTCTATGGGAATTTCCTCCCAGTTTTCGCCCGCATCAAAAGTTCTGATGAGAAAAAAGTGTCCGTCGATCTGATCACTTACGGCAATGCCCATGTCTTTATTCCAAAAAGCCATGGCATTAAAAAATATTCCCTCATTCTGATTTGAATATTTCTCTTTCCAAGTGGCCCCCCCATCTAGCGTTTTGAAAATCATTGCCGGCCTTCCGGCGCTGAGCACGAGAGCCGTATTTTCATCAAAGGCCTCTATGTCTCTAAAATCCAGTTCTTCGTTCCCGGGGATTCGTGAAGCTATCCATGTTTTTCCCCCATCAATTGTTCGGGCAACCGTTCCAAGACTTCCACTGATCCAGCAGGTCTTGTTATCGACAGCCGAAATTCCCCTTATGCTGGCTTGAGTCCGGCTCTCCTGGATTTCCCATTGAACGAAAAGAGATTTTTTTGGTCTCTGTGCTTCCGTATCCAGCCCATCTTCTAAAGTCCGGACGCCCTTAGCCTTAAACTCGACCCAAGCGTCATAGAAGGATTGATTATTGAGTTCGGATTCCTGGAGAACCACAAGGGGCCTCTGTTGGCTTTGAGCCGGGAGAGATAAGATCAGAGAAATTAAGAAGCCCGCTGCAGTTCCCATTGATATTTTTTGGAGGATTTTCGCTTTTTGTTTCATGGTTGTGATGAATTATATAGAGATTGATCTGTAGAGGCAACACATGTACATTTCACTAATATGACGTATGTATACAATTTTGGTTGGCAAAAAAAAGTTGCTGACC
>JAZFSR010000021.1:0-3224 GCA_036446295.1 Candidatus Aminicenantaceae bacterium | reverse complement strand
ACAAAAGGTGTAAGACATTTTTAGTCCATGCTTTTTCACCTTTACGGGATGCATATGGAGAAGAAAATTATTGAATACTCTTTGACTCCTATTTTGAGTTGTGTCTACAAAATCATGTCTAAAGATGGATTTAACAAATCTATTGTTTATTAACTTTTCTTTTAAATTATTCATATTTACGCTTTAAGTCGGAAATTTTCATCAACTTTTTCGGATTGATCTATTTGAATTTTTCCATCCCTGGTGAGAGAAACCCTGAACGAATCCAATCTACGAATCGCAGGTTTCTTAAGAACATTTCCGTTATCATCAAAAACGCTTCCGTGACAGGGACAAAAAAAACCTCCTTGGGGAGGCCTTGTGACTAGACATCCTAGATGGGGACAGACCGCAGAAAAAGTGTAAAAACCATTGACATCGTGGAATAGAAAGACTTTCCTTTCTTCAAAGAAATGAGATGAACCTACGGGAAAATCGGAAGGGATTCCAACTTTAAACGTGGACAGCGGTTCATAGAGAACATTTGGAAAAAGGAATTTAAACATGACAACGGCAGAGCCTATTAGAGTCGTCCACATAACGCCGAATCCAATCAAAGAGAAAAAATTACGACGAGAAATCTTCTCTTTTTTCTTCATGAAATTCCTCCTCATACTCGAATAATTCCATAGAAATGGCTCCTGTAGGGCAGCGTTTCGAACAAAGACCGCAGCGTATACAATTTTCTTCATCCTTGATCATTACAGTTCCGGATTGTCGTATTTCTTCCTCAGTCATTTTTTCAATACTTTTCCAATCCTTTCCCAATTTAACGGCTACTAGTTTTTTTAGATTTTCATCAAAAGTGATTTCATTGAGAGATACCATCTTAAGACAGTTTTCAGGACAAATGTCGACACAACCTCCGCAGAGTATACATTTATCACCACTGAATATAGTATTTACATCACATTTAAGGCATCTTTGACCTTCCCGGACTGATTGTTCATGAGAATAGCCCAGTTGAACCTCGCTGATACCCATTCTTTTAGCCAAAGGTAGAGTGGGCATTTCTTGCCTGGGAATGACAGTATAACCAGCCGGCATCGTATGGTTTTGTATTGGGGTCATTGTCGCTTTTGACTTTATCTGAATCCTTCCTCCGCACAAAAAAAAGTGAATGGATTTGGCGGCTCTCTGTCCATCTGCTATGGCATCGACAATAATTCGAGGGCCAAAGGCAATATCTCCCCCTGCAAAGATTCCAGGGGCTGTGGTGGCTAATGTTTCAGAATTAATTTTCACTGTTCCCTGTGAAGTGATTTCTATCTCATCCTCTGATTGGATAAAAGAAAGATCCGATTTTTGTCCGATGGCCATGATAATAGTGTCTGCAGGGATGACAGACTCTGTTCCCTCTACAAATTTGGGATTAAACCTTCCCTGCTCATCGAAAACAGAAGCACAGTCAATAGTTTCAAGACCTATAGCACTTCCATTTTTGCCTAAAATTCTCTTGGGTCCACGTGAAGGATGGAGAATAATCCCCTCATTTTCCGCCTCATCCACTTCGTATTGAAAAGCCGGCATTTCTTTTCTCGATTCCAAGCAGGCCACGTGAACTTCCTCGGCACCTAATCGGAGCGCCGTTCTAGCCGCATCCATTGTGGTGCTTCCATCTTCAATCTGTAACGAGTTTTTCCTGCTCACACTTCTGGCAATATCAATAGCCACGTTTCCGCCCCCAATAATACATACTTTTCTTCCTATGTTCACTTTGTAGCCAATATTCACATTGAGGAGAAATTCGACTCCTTTTAAAACTCCGTCTAAGTCGGAACCCTCAATTTCCAAATCACGGCTTTTATGAGACCCAACAGCAATAAATACTGCCTGGTACCCCTGCTTTCTCAAATCCTTTATTGTCAAATCTTTCCCTATAGCACAGTTTGTTCTCAATTTTATTCCCAGGGAAATCAAGGAATCGAGTTCCATACTTAGAATATCTCTCGGCAGCCTATATACAGGCAGTCCAAGTGCCAGCATGCCGCCCGGTGTCGACTGAGATTCAAAAATTGTCACAGGATATCCGAGCAGCGCCAGATCGTGCGCACAAGAGAATCCGGCCGGGCCAGAACCTATAACCGCAACTTTCTCTTTCCTTTTGGTATCAGGAATTTTTAGAGTGGGATCATGGCCCAACCCCAAGTTATGATGATCTGTAGCCACTCTTTTGAGTGCATTTATTGCGATCGGTTCATCGACAATTTTTCTGCGGCAGGCATCCTCACAGGGATGAGCGCACACTCGAGCACAGACATACACAAATGGATTCGTTTTTCGTGCTAGATCGTATGCAGCTTCATAATTTCCCGACCCGACTTCTTGCACATATTTCCCTGCAGGCGTATTTATTGGACAGGCGGATGTGCATTTGATGATCTGTCGAAAGTAGTCGATATCAGGAATCTTAACATTATATTTTTCTACTCCCGTTTTCTGCACTGAATTTTAAGATATCGTTTTTAAAGATTCGATCGGCATCATATCTCTTTTTTCTGCTCTATATAATATTTTAAAAAATCGAATATTTTTTTTCCAGAACTTGTAGTGATGCCTGATCCTGGTTTTCTCATCATTCTTTTAACATATCGCTCCCACTTGTCCAAAGTGAAATCTGTATTGATAGGTCTTGCAAGTGTATGACATTTACTGCATTTTTTAAAGAAAACCTCGTAATACTCTTGCATTAGTTCGGGGTATTTAGAAACATCTATCGATTCATCCCCCTCATCAGCCTCAAATGTTTGTTCACCTTGTTCCTGATCTTGTGAAATCAGAGTGGGAATACATATTAAAGAACACGCTATAAAAGAAACAAAGAATGTTGTTAAAAAACCTTTCCTCTTCATCCGTTCCTCCTATTTTACAACTTTTTTATCAAATTTCTCCAGTCAAAAAGAATATAAAGAGCTTCGTCTAAGTCTACAGTGCTACATGATCAGTGTGAAATAGGCCGTTATTCTGTTATTCTTGTCCACACCATCGGGTGTGCTCAGATTGCTCCAGTACTCCAGACTTAATTTTACATTTTGAGCCACATAGCAGCTCAAGTTGACGGAAATGTCAGTAAAAGAGATGTCACCATTAAATCTTTCATAATTTTCTATGCGTACTAAAGGAACAAAGGAGGGACTGTTCAGTTTATTGAAGAACACCCAGAACATTTCACCGTAAAATGAATT
>JAZFSR010000020.1:0-7927 GCA_036446295.1 Candidatus Aminicenantaceae bacterium | reverse complement strand
CGAGGGGAGTAACGAAAGGAAAAAATATTGGTAAATCGGACTTTCTCGAGAAGGCTCATGGTTTCCTGGAATTCTTTATCCGATTCCCCTGGAAATCCAACGATGATATCCGTACTCAAGGAGATGTCCGGCATCAATCTGCGGAGGTTCTCGATGATTTGTAGATAATTTTCTCGGGTATAGCCGCGTTTCATTCTGTGTAAAACTGATGTCGAACCCGATTGAACGGGAAGATGGAGCTGGCGGCAGACTCTTTTTGACTCCTTCATGACGGCTGCGATGTCTGGGGAAAAATTCTTTGGGTGGGATGTGATAAATCGAATCCATTCTATCTCTTCAATCGTGTTCACTTTCTTTAAAAGATCGATGAATCCCTTTTTGGAATTTGGGTCGATATAGGAGTTGACGTTCTGTCCAAGAAGTTGAATTTCTTTGTAACCACTGTGGGCCAGTTCTAGAATTTCGGATAAAATCTGAGAAAATGGCCTGCATTTCTCTCTACCTCGAGTGTAGGGGACAATGCAATAGGCACAAAAATTGTTGCAGCCCTCCATGATAGTGACAAAGGCACTGACTCGGCTTGTCCTTAGTGTTTGTGCGGCTGGTATCTCATGCCAGTCTTGGCTCCAGTCTGTCGAGATGATTTTTTCCTTGAAAAGATTTGTCATCATTTTCGGAATTTGCCAGTAGTTATCCGGTCCTAAAATAAAATCGATATAAGGCATCTTCTCAAGTAGTTTTGAGCGATGGAGTTGAGCCACGCAGCCCACCACTCCAATGATGAAGTTTTTCCCTTTTTTTTTCTTGAGGGAGTTCAGCCGGCCCAGAAGGGAATACAATTTTTCTTCGGATTTTTCACGAACGGCGCAGGTGTTGATCACAATGAGGTCGCTTTCCTCAAGAGTATCGGAAGGATTCGCCCCATGAAAATTAAGGATCCCTGCAATGTGTTCGGAGTCATTGTCATTCATCTGGCATCCAAATGTATGGACAAAAAACTTTAAATTTTTCAAAGTTGTCATTTTCTGGTTCATAGGAAATGGTGACCTTTATCTTATAGAAAAAAATATAGTTTAGTCGGAATCCTTTTTAGAGTCAATTGGGATGAAGGGGGGACCCCTCCACGGCGCACCTCCGTCCTCGCTCAAAATTCGCTGCGCGCAGAGATACGCCGCTTCGCCCTCCCTTCATCTCCTAGAAGATAAATCGGCTTGGAGAGATGCATCCCTTACATAGCACCTTCAGCAGAGTCGGATGGACGTCGAGAAGTGTGTCTCCGCCCGGAGCTTCAGCGAGGAATGGAGACATACCTCGTAAGGGTTCCGTCCGACTCTAATAGAAATTACAGAAATGGGGATGGAAACGATATTTATGGACTTTTGTTCTTTCTGTTTGCTATATAGTATTTATCAGGAGAAAATTACATGAAAAAAAATTCAGGAATTCTTTTACTTGGTTTTATTTTTCTTTATCTATTATTGGGTGTGTCCCCATTTGTTCAGAGTCAGGTTGAGAACAATAACATCTTTGGATATCTTCGCTGGCGGAATATTGGTCCATCAAACATGATGGGGCGAATATCAGCATTGGATGCTTTGGATGAGGATTGGCGTGTGGTACTGGTGGGATCTGCATCAGGCGGTGTTTTCAAATCAAATAATGCCGGTGTCACCTGGACTCCGATTTTTGATAAATATGGCAGTGGTTCCATCGGGGATGTGGCCTTTTTCCAGGGTAACGCAGATATCATATGGGTGGGGACCGGAGAGGCTAATAACCGAAACAGCAGTGGTTGGGGGGATGGAATTTATAAATCTGTTGATGGAGGCAGGACATTCACAAACATGGGATTAAAGGAAACTCATCAAATTGCCCGTTTGGCAACCCATCCTAGTGATCCAAATATTGTCTATGTGGCGGCTGTCGGACATCTATGGGGATATTCCGGCACGCGTGGACTGTTTAGAACGACCGATGGTGGGAAATCCTGGGAGAAGCTGACAAATGGACTTCCGATAGACGAAAAGACGGGATGCACAGAAATAAAAATGCATCCCACCGATCCGGACATACTTTACTGTGCTATGTATCACAGACTGCGGAAGCCCTGGACTTTTCACAGCGGCGGCCCAACAGGAGGGATTTTTAAGTCAGAAGATGGAGGGGATTCTTGGAAAAAGTTGACAAATGGGCTGCCCAAGGGAGAAATAGGACGTGTCGGAATTGACCTCTTTAGATCTGATCCTCAGATCATCGTTGCCAGTGTAGAAGCCAGCGACAAAATGCCCGATGATCTTAGTGTCCCCGGACCGGGTGTCTACCGTTCGGATGACAGTGGCGAGACTTGGAAGTATCTTCTCCGTCATACGAGTCGCCCAATGTACCACGGCCGTATTGCTATCAATCCGTTGGATCAAAATCTGATTTATGTAATCGCACGTGATTTTCGGTTTTCCAAGGATGGAGGATTGACTTTTAGTCGAAAACCTTGGGGAGGAGCCGGAGGGGATGACCATGATCTTTGGATTTCTCCAAAGGATAAAAATGTATTTTACACGGCGACTGATCAGGGCGCTTATCTCACCGTAGATGGAGGTGAGTCCTTTACCACATTTAACAACATGGCCATAGCCCAGTATTATGCCATAGGTGTGGATATGCGTGATCCATATTGGGTATATGGTGGTATGCAGGATATTGGAGGCTTTGGAGGTCCTAGCAACAGCCGCGACCGCCAGGGGATTCTTATCGACCACAATATCGAGGTCAATGGAGGGGACGGTTTTCACATGCAAATCGATCCCACGGATTGGAGAATAGTCTATACGGTCTGCCATGTGGGTGGAATCGGCCGGATCAATATGGAAACACGAGAAACCGAGTTGATCTCACCGAGGCCCGAAAATATTATCAATTTTAAAGATATATATGATCCGGACTATCCTGAAAAACCCATCGAATACACGATTTATCCCGGGGAACATTGGTTATGGCGGGCGTCAAGCCGGAGCAGTTATTCCAATATTCTTCCCCCTCAATTCCGGTTCAACTGGAGCAGTCCTCTTATCATCTCCCCTAATAATCCGCGGACCATTTATGTGGGAGGCAATTACCTTTTCAAATCTGTGGATAGGGGAGATACTTGGCGGATTATCAGCCCGGACCTGACCACCAATGATCTAGAAAAAAGAAACGCTTCGGATTCCGGGGGATTGACACGGGAAGTGACAGGGGCGGAAAATCACTGCACCATCATCTCCATCGCAGAATCATCTCTGAATGCATCGGTTGTTTGGACCGGAGCGGATGACGGCAGCGTAAGAGTTACCAGGAATGGGGGAGTCGAATGGTATGATGCCGGAAAGAACATAAAGGGTGTACCTGAAGGGATTTGGTGCAGCCGTGTAGAGGCCTCTCATTTTGAAGAGGAATTGGCGTATGTCACATTCGATGGACACCGCAGCGACGACTTTAGGCCCTATGTGTTCAAGACCGAGGACTTCGGACGGACTTGGACAGACATCAGCGGAAACCTTCCGGACGGGCAGAGCCTGTATGTAATCAAAGAGGATTTTAAGAACAAAAATCTACTTTTTGTCGGATCAGAATTTGGATGTTTTGCCACGATCGATGGAGGGAAAAGCTGGTTTCGGTTGGATAACAATATGCCTACAGTGGCCTTCCATGACCTTGTCATCCATCCAAGAGATGCGGATTTAGTGGCTGGAACACATGGGAGAAGCATCTGGATTCTTGATGATATCACTCCACTTCAACAGCTGACTCAAGAAGTGAAGGACTCGGATGTTTTTCTATTTAACAACAGGGGTGTAACCAAATGGCAGAATGTTTCCATCGGGCGGCAGCCCTCTTTCTCTAAGTTTAAGGGAGAAAATCCACCGCGGGGAGCCAATATTAACTACTGGTTGAAGAATGCCGCTCAAGAAAAAGTAATAATCACTATTGAGGACCTCTTAGGGCAGCACAAAAGCGAGATGAAAGTAACGGGAAGATCTGGAATAAATAAAGCGAATTGGAATATGCGGTTTCCTGTCTTGGAAGAGGAGGTCCTCAAGTTTAGAGACAGACTTGTAAGGACGCTGGATAATTTAACCGGGATGGTAAAAACTGAGACGGAGAAGAAAGAAATCAGAATGTTGATAGAGGACATGAAAACAGATAGTTCTGAGAGACGTTTAAGTTCTATTCACCGGCAGCTTACAAGGAATTATTCCACCTATTCCCAGGGTTTTGATCTTTTCGGGCCTTCTCTACAGCAGCCTGTAGCCGCGGCCGGAGTGTACAAAATCAGCCTTATTGTTGACGGCCGAACTTATGTGGGCCAACTCAAAATACGCAACGATCCCCTGTTGGAACTATAGGATTTTTTCGAGAATTTTTATCGAGGATTGGATAAGTTTAGGGCAGAGAGTGTCGATGAGTCCTGCGTCAACGGCTTGCTGGAAGCCTTCGGGAGTGCTCAAATCATAGCCAAGAAGCTCTCTACACACAGTTGATCCATTCGAAGCCGTGAAGCGTTCAATGAACTCAAGAATTTTTTTGTACGTTTTTTCTCGAGCCTCCAAGTCTTCAGCTTGGGTTCTACCGTATTTTAATCCAAGAACCATAAAGGCTCCAGAGACAGCGCCGCAAATCCCCCCTTGATGTGCGATTCCACCACCAAACGGCTGCGATATTTTCAGGGCGGTGGTCCGGTCGAGGTTGAAATGATCACTGTAGGCACAAAGAACGGCTTGAGAACAACTGAATCCCTCCGTAAAACAGGAAAGAGCGCTTTCCATCCGGTTTGTCATGTGATCTCCTCTGTTTGGACGCGTTCTTTAATAATCTTCTGTTTCTGATTGTGTTCCAGCATTTCACGTGCATTTTGGAGTGTCGTTTGTGTTATATGGCTGCCAGACAGAAGTCTGGATAATTCTTCGACGCGTTCATCGAAATTTAATTTTTTTGTTGTCGTGAAGGTTCTGTTCTGAGAAATATTTTTTTCAATTTTGTAATGGTGTGTGGCAAATGAAGCGATTTGGGGGAGATGTGTGATGCAGATGACCTGGTTGTATTTAGCTAGACTCTGTAATTTTTGAGCGACAAATTCAGCCGTTTTTCCACCAATTCCCGCATCGATTTCGTCAAAGATCAGCGTTTTGTTTCTATCTCTTTCTTTTCCAATAGATTTTAGGGCCAGCATGATCCGTGAGAGTTCACCTCCTGAGGCAACCTTGCGGAGCGGTCTGAGTTCCTCTCCGGGATTAGGACTGATGAGGAAATCGATTTCTTCGTTCCCCTTATCTTTTATTTTATCTAGATTCTCATCATTGTCAGGAAGAGAGCGGAAATTAATTCGAAATTCTGCTTTTTTCATACCAAGCACGGAGATTTCAATTTTGATTTTCTCCTCCAGTATCCTGGCATGGGCATGTCTCAATTTTGAAAGTTCTGCCGCTTCCTTTTTGTACTCCGTAAAACGGCTGTGTATTTGAGCGGTCAGGTCTTGCAGTTTTTCATGATTTGATTCCAGCTCTATTTGTTCTTTTTTTGCCTTGTCCAGGAACGAGAGGATATCCTGAATTGTGGATCCGTACTTCCTCTTGAGCTTTTCAACCATACTCAATCGCTCCTCAATGGTGTCGAGTTTCTCCGGTGAAGCCGTATGCTTTTCTTTGAATTTGATGAGAAAATCTATGAATTCGTTAATAATAAGGGAAAAATTATTTATTTCTTTGTCTAGATCCTTAAACTCTTTTCCAAAATCGAGAAGAGAATTCACGACGTTTTGAAGTTTCCCCAGTTGGGATGAGAGGGAATTTTCGTTGCTGTTTGAAATAAATAATGCATCCTCTAGGTGTGCTCTAATCTGTTCTGCATTTTTAAGAATATTTCTTTCTTGACGTAAGTCATCTTCATTATCGGATACAAGGCCTGCACTTTCAATTTCCTCGATCTGAAACTCCAGGAAATCCATGCGCTGTTCTCTTTCTTTTTCTCTGGCTTCGAGTTCATTTTTTTCTCTCTGAAGCCGCCGTATGTCTTGTGCCAAGCGAGCCACGGTTTCCCGAAGAGGAAGGACACCGGAGAACACATCGAGATAATTGAGCTGATACTCGGGTTCTCTAAGAAAAATGTGATCGTTCTGACCGTAAATATCCACAAGACCGCGGCCGGTGGATTTCAGTGTCTTGATGGGAACGAGTGTTCCATTGAGATATCCTTTTCCCGGTCCGTGCTCGCTGATTTTGCGATGAATCAGAATGTCTTCATGCGCATCCGCTTGGAAAATGGCCTCAATAGATGTCTCTTTCATGCCTGTGCGGATGATGTCTGTAGATCCTTTTCCGCCAAGGATCAGTTTGAGACCTCCGATGATGATGGATTTTCCAGTTCCGGTTTCTCCTGTTAGGATCGAAAAGCCGCTCTGGAACTGCAGCTCGATGTCTTCAATTGTGGCCAGGTTTTGTATACGGAGGGATTTGATCATTTCCCTAATTTAGTGATACGGATCGGTCGGAGAGCTTTTTCAATATTAATCCGACCGTATCCGATATAGTCATCCACTCCGGGAAAAAGATCTTGATTGACGTCATCGGCGGAGTACCGGATGATGTTCATAATATCCCTGGTACTTAGATCGGGTTTGAGGCTTTTTATGAGAGCGGCCAGACCTGCGACTTGAGGACAAGAAGAAGATGTTCCGTATCCATAGGCATAGGGATCGACATCAAAATCTCCCCATACTTGCTCAGGATACCAAATGGGAACACAGCCGAGAATCCGTTCTCCGGGAGCGGCGATATCGACTTGGGGACCGGTATTGGACCAGCTGGCATGGGCATCATTATAATCCGTGGCTGCGACAGCCAAACAGTAAGAATCGTAGGCGGCGGGATAGAGCACGCTTGAAGAATCGTTTCCTGAAGCAGCGACTACAACTACACCTGATGTATAGGCATATTTTACGGCATCTTCCAGTGCAGCTGAATCGGCCTCTCCTCCAATGCTGAGGTTGATAATATGGGCTCCGTTGTCGGTAAGATAGCGGATGGCTTCAATGATATGCGCATATGAGCCGGAACCTGTGGCAGACATCGCTTTGGCGGGAAGGATTTTGCAGTTCCATGCCACTCCTGCAATACCGATTCCATTGTTCGTTTCAGCAGCAGCAATGCTTGCGATGTGTGTGCCGTGTCCGTGGTCATCAGTGGCATCATCGTCATCGTTAACAAAGTCTTTTCCTCTAGATACATATTTGTTCTTCAGTTCCGGATGATCGAAGTCCAGACCTGTATCGACAAATCCAATAATCACACTGTCTTTTCCAGTCTCCTCATCCCAGCCCGAAGGAGCATGGATGTCAGCATTCTCTTTACCTTGAGGGCTTCCTGGAATATTGCCGATGGCCTGACCTGTATTGTTGAGAGCGTACTGCATATCAAATAGGGGATCATTAGGAGTCACTGTGATGTGTGCGATGTAATTGGGTTCTGCGTATTCGATGAACGGATTCATATTCATCAGATAGACCATTTCTTCAACGGATGTATATTCCGGGATTTCGAGCTGATAGATTTCCAATTTGGGAATAATCGTTATGGTTTCGGATTGGTAGGCCGTGAGGGCCATCTGTCTCCAGTATCGAGATAGAGAGGGACTGAATTTGACCAGGACTTGACCCGAAACAAAAGGTTTTGTTTCTTTTTGTAGGCCTGTCCTTAAAGAGTCATGTAGAGTATTCGAAAAATTAATACGACGATACTTCTGGAATTTCGGTCTTTCGATTTTTTTTTGGGGAGTGCCTGCAGAGATAGTGAGGGAAAAGAGTGCAAAAATAAGGCCAGTGGTTTTCCATTTCTTCATGGAGTCCTCCGATTTCGAGTTTGAAAGACATATTGAATAGATATCATCGCTCCGATAT
>JAZFSR010000019.1:0-2712 GCA_036446295.1 Candidatus Aminicenantaceae bacterium | reverse complement strand
TTGTAGGGCTAATATTCAGCTTCGGATGGGAAAATGTTATCCAGTATTTTCCAGGTTCTACCCAAAAATTTGCTATCGTTCACTATCTTAAATCCCTTCTTCCCTCTCATTTTTCAGGGGGGAAATTTTCCATTCTTCTCTTTCAGTTAGAGCCCACTTCTACAGGCACGGCGATCGCTGTGCTTTTTCTCCTGACAAGTGTGTTTTTAGCCTTAGCCTGCTATGTATTCTCCCGGAGAGAATACATCCTTGAAGATTAACCCTTAATTTGTGGTTGAGATTGCCACGTCGCTTTGCTCCTCGCAACGAACGATCGAAGAGAGTGTGGTCGATCTGACCTTGTCATCGCGAGCGTAGCGAAGCGATCTCTGCAAATGAAATTGTCACGCCTGTTCCGAGCAAAGCGAAGGAATCTCCTTTGCTTCCCGCAATGACATATTTTACTTAATCTCTTCTTTGCCCTCTTCAGTTTCACTTTTGAGGCTATTTAAGAGTTCTTCGGGAATATTGGCAGAGATTTGTACGTGTTCGGGTCCGGAAGTGATGGTAATCGCATTCATCAATACCCCGATTTCTGGTTTTTCTGCAGCCATTATTCCTGCAAGGCCTTTAATTCCGGTTAAAAAATCTGCAAGACTTTTATTTTTGGTTTCATCTCCACCCATCAATTTGATATCGGCCAGAATGGCTTGATTTTTATAGTTAAAGGAAATGGATGCGGCTTTGAGGTTCTTGAGATCCTGCAGCATGGGATTGTCCGCTGTCATTTCAGCCAGCGATTCGGGCGCAAAGTGTATGGCTCCCCACAAAATAGCCTGTTTATCTGTCTTGCTGACAAGATTGGCAAGGATTTCATTGCTGTAGAAATTGTCCGTCTTCTTCAGGATAACATCAATAATGGCCTGAGTTTGAGTTTTATCCCCAACAAGGATATTTGATTCATCGATGAACGCGAGACTGACTTCTTTGTCATCTTCCCACATCCCGTAAATTGTGTAGCCTTCATACTCGGTTTCACTGATTTCTTGTCCTTCTTCCTGAGCTTTTTCGCGGATGAGAGCAAGGATATTATTTTTGTCGTAGTTTAAATTCAGGATAGCAGCGACTTTCTCTTTGTCTTCTTCATTTTCTTTTTGTGTCACGGCTCCGGCTAAAAAGAAAATATCTGTAAGAGGATCTATGTTGGTCTGTTCTATAAAGGCTTGAATGTCTTCATCTTCAGTGATTTCTTTTCTGGCGAATTCCATTTCCATGGCGCGTGCCAGATCGATAAAAAAGACTCCGTCTGCATTTGCCGGGAGAAGTTTGAGCATATTTTCTGCTTGGGCATTGCCCGCTTTAGGTACTTCTGATTTTCCACACGACGTAAACCCGGCAATCACAACAAAGACGACCGCCAAAAAAGTGATTGTTTTTTTCATAATATTCCTCCTGAAATAATCTCTTCGTATCTCGTGTTTAATCACTCAAATAATACCAGAATCAATATACATTATCGAGATAATTATTTTCTTCTCCATAGTTGAGTCTGACGGAACCCTTACGAGGTATGTCTCCATTCCTCGCTGAAGCTCCGGGCGGAGACACACTTCTCGACGTCCATCAGACTCAACTGACGGTGCAGTGACAGGGATGCTTCTCTTTTCAATTATCCTCTGTGAACTTCAATTTATCCTATCTATTTCAGGTATTTATAAAGTTCCAGTTGGCTGGAATAGAGCCAGAAGCGGATCCAGATGAAAGAGCAGATAAAGATCTGCTGGATTATAAAGATTGCGGTGATGCTGACTATTGAAGTCTGAGGAATAAGCTCTTTGAGGAGGATATAAACGACCGTGAGAACAAGATTGGCTAAGAGCAGGAGATAGAATAATCCCATTGTTGTGCCGAAATTTTTAAACACAAATATAAAAGCATCTCTTATTGTCAGCAGGACATTTTGGCCGTCTTCAAGAGCCGTTTTGATGCGGGCGTAATCAAAAACCATCTGGAAGAAAAGGAACAAGGCATACACAAGGATGCTGAATATTAGACTCAGATAAAATGGGAAAACTTCCGATACGGCCGTACTGGACACTCTCTCTGCGATAGTGGAAAAAAAGTCTTTGAGCACGATAACAAGGAAAAAAAAGACCCAGGATAATATCATTAGCAGGAAAAACCGGGAGGCCAATTTTCCTGCCCCGGAGAAAAAACCCTTGATTGAGAAGACGGAAGTATCCCCGGCCAAAACAGAGATGACTCCCCCTGAAAGAAACGTGTGGAATAGTATGTAGAGGGCTCCGAAAACGAGGATGACCCTGGGTAAATTTGTCTCTCCAAAATGGATGAGATGGACAAAGTTATCGAGAACAGCTCCTTTTCCTAGAATTGAGGGAGTAAAGGTCGTTTCTATCCCTCTGCTCTGATCTCTGAATTCTTCCCACCAGATATAATCAAATCCTTTAACCATTCGGTCACCGACCTCACTCCGGCCTATGGATTCTTCAAGGGACGTGTACATCGGAACGGCAAGAATAAGAGAAAAGAGAAGGTTGAAAACAAACAGCAAAATCACCATCCGAAAATATTTTCTGCTTGTATGGAATCCTTTGATAAAATTTATGATAGCTTTCATTCTATTCTTCCTCCTCGATTAACCACCAAACAGAGTAAAAAACTCCAAAAAGTGTTGAAGCCATAAAAGCCAGGAGGATACGCCTTTGAGAGGAG
>JAZFSR010000018.1:0-2337 GCA_036446295.1 Candidatus Aminicenantaceae bacterium | reverse complement strand
AATAACTCTTTTCCCGACGTTATATTTCTTGGGCAGCCTAACTGTGGAAAAAGCACTCTTTTTAACGCTCTTGCAGGATTAAAAGCTGAAACATCTAATTTTCCTGGAACGACCGTTAAGCATACACACAGTAAGGTTAATTTTTATGGAAAAGTTTTAAATATCATCGACCTCCCTGGAACTTACTCTCTCAATCCCACAGATGAAGGAGAGAATGTTGCCCTACAACATCTTTTTGTAGAGAAGCCGGATCTGATCATCAATGTCGTAGATGCGTCCCTGCTCGGTCGGAGCCTCGAGTTGACTCTTGAGCTTATCGAGTTGGAATTTCCCATGGTTGTTGCATTGAATATGATGGATCTGGCAGAAAAAAAGGGTGTGGATATCGATCCAAAAAAACTGGAGCATTTGCTTGGAGTTCCCGTTATCCCTGTTATTGCCAGTCACGGTCGTGGTGTGAAAGAACTCATCAACGCGGCCTTCGATATTCTCGATGAAGGGAAACGAGCTTCACATCTGGATTGGTCAAGGGATGTCGAAGAAAAAATTGAAGAGCTTTCTTCTGTCTTGCCAGAGGATTTTCCGGTTGTGGCCAATAAAAGATTTACGGCTGTAAAAATGATTGAAGCCGACAAGTTGATTTTCGATGGCATGCTTGAGGAAATCAACCCCGACCTTAAGCATTCCCTCAAAATGATCAAGGCTGAACTTGAGAAAAGACATGATGCCCCTGCATATGAAGTGATTGCTGCAGAGAGGCACCACCTGGCCTTTAAAATCTCTGAGGAAGGAAGTCATGTTTTACGGGGGAAGAGACAAAACTGGACGGATAGAGTCGATGATATCCTTATGCATCCGATCCTCGGTTATTTTATCCTATTGGCTGTTTTTTTTACATTCTTCTTCGTCATTTTTAAAGTCGGAAGTCCTTTGGAAGAGCTTTTGCTCAATCCTTTAGATCACTTTCGAGAATATCTTTCAGGTGTTTTTGGGACTAGTGTCCTTGCTTCTATTTTAGATGGCTTAGTCCAGGGTTTTGCAGGAGGTATTGCCATCGTTCTACCCTACTTTATCCCCCTCCTTTTTATGATGTCGATCCTGGATGATGTCGGTTATTTGTCCCGAGCTAGCTTTTTAATGGATACTTTTATGCATCGTATCGGCCTACACGGGAAATCTGTCTCACCTTTTATCCTTGGTTTTGGATGCAATGTTCCGGCCATCATGGCGACGCGCACGCTGGAATCGCGAAGGGACAAAATCCTTACGTCTCTTTTGATCCCCTTCATCCCATGTTCTGCCCGTACAACCATTATCCTGTCCTTGATCGCTTTTTACCTTGGCCCCCTTTGGGCGCTGTGTTTTTATTTGGGCAATATCCTCCTCATTGCTGTTCTCGGTCGCGTGATCTCTTTCTTTTTGAAATCTCCTTCGCCAGGCCTAATTCTCGAAATTCCATCTTTGAAGGTACCGTCTCTTAAGAATATTTCGAAAAAAACATATGTCCAGTTAAAGTCCTTCATCAAGTTTGCGTGGCCCGTTCTCATTTTGGGAAGTGTGATTTTAGGTCTCATGCAGTTTTTTAAACTGGATAGTGTTGTCAACCTCATCCTTTCTCCCTTTGTCGAAAACATCATGGGTTTGCCGAGAGAATTGGGCGTTACCCTTGTTTTCGGATTTTTGCGAAAGGAACTTTCGCTGGTTATGATGCTGCAAGCGCTTGGAGTGAGATATCAAGACGTAATGACTGTCATAACCAAGGATCAGCTTGTTATCTTTACAGTCTTCATCGTCTTTTTTATCCCCTGTCTTTCGACGGTCGCAATCCTATGGAAAGAGGTTGGCCGGAAAATCGCTTTTTTGTCTATGGGATTGAATATCACCGTAGCCATTATCCTAAGCCTGGTTGTCAGGTTAATGATTGCGCTTTAATTATTACTTCCGTGACCCTTTAGCGGCTTAGAATGACCGTAGCGACGGCATAGTCCTTGAGGTGGGAGAGAGAGACATCGGCTTTTTTAAAGAGAAATTTTTCTTCGGAGAGAATCTCCAAGACGGGCTTCCCGGAGGGCAGATTCTGTATCCCAATATCTCTCCAATTGATTTTGCGGCCTATGGCTTTAAAAAAAGCCTCTTTCGCCGCGAACCGGGCCGCTAAGTGTTGATACTTGTTCTTCATTTTAGTGCAGTAGGTGATCTCTGTCTCTGTGAAAATTCTTGTTAAAAACCGGGGATTCTTTTCGGTGAGAGTTTGAATCCGCTCCACTTCGATGATATCGACACCAATTCCATAAATCATTGTTGGCTCCTTTTATCTAGTATATCTGATGAAGTATT
>JAZFSR010000017.1:0-4276 GCA_036446295.1 Candidatus Aminicenantaceae bacterium | reverse complement strand
ATGGATTAGGCAGAAGGATGAAAAGACTAAGGCATCGACGCATAAATATTTTGTTTGGTAATCCTTACCCCTTAATCCTTAATCCCTACTTGAGGATTAAGAAATGAGCCATGAGCTCAACAAAAAAAGCGAGGTCATTATGGAAAATTCATTTCTGATCGAAACTAAAGAGCTGGTCAAAATCTTCCCCATGGGCGAGAGCAAGATAACGGCTCTCAACCATGTCACCCTCCAGTTCAAGAAAGCAGAGTTTGCCGGACTGGTCGGACCCAGCGGCTCAGGAAAAACAACTCTGCTTAACATCCTCGGCTCTCTGGATACTCCCACCGAGGGCAGCGCAGTTGTCATGAATCAGAAAATCGAAGATCTGAGCCACAAACAGGGGGCCGAGCTGCGCAACAGACACATCGGATTCATCTTCCAAACATTCAATCTACTTCCTGTCTATACAGTTTTCGAAAATGTCGAATTCCCGCTTTTACTTCAGGGTCTATCCGCCCAAGAAAGAAAGGACAAAGTCATGAAGGCTCTGGAGTGGGTTCAACTGGCAGACAGGGTCAAATCCAAGCCCGCTCAGCTTTCGGGTGGCCAGAGCCAAAGAGTGGCCATTGCCAGGGCTGTCGTCAAAGAACCAAAAATCATCCTGGCCGATGAACCCACGGCCAATCTGGACGCGGAAAATTCCCACAACATCCTCAAGACCTTGGAAAAGATCAATAAGGAACTGGAAACGACTTTCATTTTCGCCACCCATGACGAAAAGGTGATCCGCTACCTGCGGCGGAAAATCACTCTGATTGACGGAAAGGTGGCCAAGGATGAGGTCTATGATAAACCCAACGGTCAGGGAGGGGAACAATGATCATTCCACGTTTAGCTATAAGGAATCTGCTGGGTGCCGGACTCAAAACCTGGCTGAATGTCATCGTTCTTTCATTTTCTTTTGTGATTATTATCTGGATGCAAGGCCTCTACGATGGGATGGGAGGCCAGGCCAGAGTAGCCACAATCGACGCTGAATACGGAGGAGGCCAGTACTGGCAGGAAAATTACGATCCTTTCGATCCTCTCTCTATCCAAGATGCACACGCCATCATTCCCGAATCTTTGCAAACACAAATAGACAAGGGTTTGGCCACCGGGATTCTCATCTCACAGGCCACCATCTATCCCGAAGGCCGGCTTCACACCATTCAAATGAAAGGCATCGATCCGGCCCAAGCTATAGTGAATCTACCCACCCAGTTTTTGGATCAAGAGGGCGAGGACCTGCCGGCTTTGATCGGCACCCGGATGGCCAAAAACACAGGACTCGAAATCGGGGACACTGTCACAGTACGTTGGCGGGATGTGAAGGGAACATTCGATGCACGTGATGCCAAGATCGTACAGATTATGAAGACCATGGTCCCGACCGTCGACCAGGCCCAGATTTGGGTTCCTCTGGACAAACTGCAGTCGTTGACCCGGATGGAAAATGAAGCCAGCCTGGTCATTCTCGCCCAGGACACCGAAGAATTCCCCCAAGCATCCGGATGGAAACATAAAGACATGGACTTTTTGCTCAAGGACATAAACTACCTGGTCAAGACCAAGAAAGTCGGCGGATCCATCATTTACTTTATCCTGTTGTCCCTGGCTATGCTGGCCATTTTCAACACCCAGGTCCTCTCCATCTTCAGGCGGAGAAAAGAAATGGGGATGTTGATGTCCATGGGCATGACAAGAGGTAAGCTTATTCGGCTTTTCACCCTGGAAGGGGCCATGCATTCCGTTCTGGCCGCTGTTGTGGCCGCCATTTACGGGATACCCCTTCTTCTCTGGTCGGCCAAAAAAGGAATGGCGATGCCTGAGAGTGTCGACGACTACGGAATTGCCCTCGGTGAAGTGCTCTTGCCCATCTACGGCACAGGGTTGATCATCGGCACCACGATTTTGGTTCTTGTGGTAACAACGTTCGTCAGCTTCTTGCCGACACGAAAAATCGCTAAATTGAAACCGACAGATGCGTTAAGGGGAAAAATGACATGATCAAATTCATTTTCAAAGGCATTCTCCGTGATCGCTCCCGGAGCTTGTTCCCCATCCTTGTTGTCGCCAGCGGTGTTTTTCTCACCGTTCTTTTTTACTGCTACATGGACGGGGCCATCAATATGTTTATCGACACAGGCGCCAAATTTGACGGCGGGCACGTAAAAATCATGTCCCGTGCTTACGCCGAAAATTCCGACCAACTGCCCAATGATTTGGCCTACATCGGTGTCGGGAAGTTGATGAGCGAACTCCGACAAGACTTCCCCGGATTTGTCTGGACAAAAAGAATCCGTTTCGGCGGACTGTTGGATGTTCCAGATGAGGAAGGAGAAACTCGTGCTCAGGGCCCGGTGGCCGGTTTAGCCCTTGATCTTTTCACAAAAGAAAGCATTGATTGGGAGCTGTTAGGAATTGAGGATTCCATTGTCCAAGGGAAAGCGCCCGCAAAACCGGGCGAGATACTCATCAGCGATGAATTTGCCACCCGTCTGGGAATTTCCATTGGCGAAACTGTCACACTCATCGGTTCGACAATGTACGGCAGTATGGCCGTCGCCAATTTCACTGTGGTAGGGACCGTCCGCTTCGGAATATCGGCCCTTGACCGCGGGGCAATGGTGGCCGATGTGGAAGATATCCAGATAGCCTTGGATATGGAAGATGCGGCAGGCGAGATCCTCGGTTTTTTCGATGACTTTGTCTACAGGGAAGAAGAGGCCGGTTTAGCCGCCCAGAAATTCAACGCCAAATATGAGGGTGTAAAAGATGAATTTGCGCCGGTGATGAAGTCCCTCACCCAACAGGGAGGGATGATTGAGATGATGAGTATGATCAATCTCTATATGCCGGTCATGGTCACAGTTTTTGTCATTATCATGTCGATTGTTCTCTGGAATGCGGGACTTATTGGCAGCCTCAGACGGTACGGAGAAATCGGAGTCCGTCTGGCCATGGGAGAAAGCAAAGGCCACCTTTACCGCTCCATGATCACCGAATCCCTGATTCTGGGCTGTATCGGAACAGTCATCGGAACAGCCTTTGCACTGGTGATTGCCTTTTGGCTGCAGGAAAAAGGTTTTAACATATCTCAAATGATGCAGAATTCAACTCTCCTTATAAATGATGTCATCAGAGCTAAAGTCACACCCTCCTCGTATGTTATTGGTTTTATCCCCGGGCTGCTGGCCAATGTCCTCGGGGCATCCATTGCCGGCATCGGCATTTACAAGCGCAAGACCGCTCAATTGATGAAGGAGCTTGAAGTATGAAAAAACTAACGTACATCATAACCATAATGATTTTTGTCACGGCCAACCTAGCCGCACAGTCTTTTCCTTCGGGGGAGGACATTCTCAGACGCGTAGATGCCAACATCGGATCTGACAATAAAATTTCCACAGCTGAAATGATCATACACGGAAAGCGGGGCAGCCGCTCAATGAAATCAAAATCATGGATGATGGGAGAAGAAAAATCTTTTACCGAATACCTCGCTCCTGCTCGAGAAAAGGGAACAAAGATGTTGAAACTCAAAGATCAACTGTGGATTTATATCCCCTCGACAGACAGGACCATCAAAATCTCGGGACACATGATGCGGCAGTCGGTTATGGGATCGGATCTGTCCTATGAAGACATGATGGAGGATACCCAACTGCTCAACAACTACGAGGCGAATGTTATCGGGGAGGAGATCCTTCTCGACCGAGCCTGTTGGGTGCTGGAACTGACATCCAAAGTTGAAGAGACCGCCTACCATTCCCGGAAAATCTGGGTGGACAAGGAAAGATATATCTCCTTAAGAGAAGACCGCTTCGCCCGGAGTGGAAAGCTGCTCAAAACCTTCGAAGCCGGTGATGTCAAGCGCATCCAGAACAGATGGATCCCCACTCACATGGTTTTTAAGGATGTCCTCAAGGGTGGAAAAGGTACGGAATTTATCCTGGAATCCATAGAGTTCAATGCCGTGATCCCCGAGCATGTTTTTACGAAAGCTTCACTGCGGTAGAAGAATTAGGGCCTGGCTTTCATAACGTGCATTATTTTTTTGTGAAATAATGCACGTTATGAAAGCCAGGCCCCAATTCTTCGCCAATTCTTCGTATTCCTTGATGAAAAATCCATAAACCGCTAGAATAGAAAGTTCAGGAACAGCTGTTCATGACAGAAAAACGTTTTATTCTCTTTTTTATTCTCCCTCTCCTCCTTTTAATCCCAGGCTGCAGGAAGGAAATAGTCCCCG
>JAZFSR010000016.1:0-7136 GCA_036446295.1 Candidatus Aminicenantaceae bacterium | reverse complement strand
GTGTGGAAGTCGGGCTTCCTTCAGGCCACACTGATTTTGCCGGAACCTTCGGTTTGGAAACTCTTGGGCCTCCACCAGAAAATCTGGATTACGATTTCTGGGTCGGACCGGCGCCCTTTATTCCCTATTGTCCGGCCCGGGTTCATAAGAATTGGAGATGGAACATGGATTTTGGAGGAGGGCAGCTCATGGATTGGATCGGCCATCATGTGGACATTGCCCATTGGGGTCTCGGTTTTGATGAAACGGGTCCGGTCGAAATCGAAGGGTGGGGTGATTTTCCTGAAACAGGTATTTATAACAGCCCTACACGGTTTTTTCTTCGTGCGAAATATGCAGATGGTACGCCTATGATAATAGCAGGAGGACATCCCGAAATACGAAGAGGAACAAAATGGATTGGTGAGTTTGGATGGGTCTGGTGCAATAGGGGAGGATTAGAAACTTATCCATCCCATTTCATTAAGGAATACATCGGTCCGGAAGAGAATCGCCTCTATAAAAGTCGAGATCATTTCCAGAATTTTCTTGATTGCGTCGTGAGCCGAAGAAAAACCATTGCACCCAGCGAAGTAGCTCACCGGTCGGCCAGCGTCGGGCATCTTGGAGTCATAGCCATGGAAGTCGGGAGAAAGGTCCGATTTGACCCGGAGTCCGAATCCATTCTTGGAGATCCGGAAGCCGAACGTCTACTCAGCAGGGCCTACCGCAGCCCTTGGCAGATCAATGTATGATAAAAAGATGGATAGAATGAACAAAATCGAGTTGAAACATAAATATGTTGTGTTCTTGCTTTTTATCCTTGTGTTTTTTACGTCAGGGACAGCTCAAATGGCTAACAGCCATGACTGGAAATCTAGCAGTCAGATTTTAAAACAAATTCTGGAAGAACTGGCCGATTATGAATATGGACAGGACGAGGAGGTACTCAGCCGTTTGAGGGAATATATCCAAACGCATAAAAATGATTCTTCTGCGCGGGAGCAATGTGAGAACCAAATAGGGCATTTTCTTGAGTCAGGAGCTTCCATTGCCGGCAAAATGGCGGCCTGCCGTCAGCTGAGGCTCATTGGAACGTATAGATCAGTCACAGTTCTGGAAAAAATGCTTTCTCAAGACGAAACATCGGATATGGCCAGATTTGCCTTGGAAAAAATTCCTGGTGCTGAGCCCGAAAGAGCGCTGCTTCAAAACCTTAAAAATAGTACGAATAAAAATAAAATAGGAATCATTTCCTCTCTGGGTCAAAGGGGTGCTGTATCAGCCGTACCGGAACTCAGCCGATTATTAGATGATCCCCAAGTTTCAATCGCTTGCGCCTCAGCCGCTGCGTTGGGATGGATAGGTGGACCTGAAGCCGTCGAAATTTTATCTGCGGCCCTCAAAGTTACAAAAGGAGAGCTGCGGTTTCAGGCAGCCACATCACTTCTGAAGTGTGCGGAAAAATTCCAAGCTTTGAACCAATTTCAAGCGGCGGCTGATCTCTATAACAAAATGATGGAACTCCATTTTTCGACACTGGTCAGGCAGGCTGCACTGAAAGGACTGCTAATTTCCAACCAAAATGGAGCGAAGTCCCTGCTTTTGGACGTCTTAAAAGGAGAAGATGCAGGCCTTCATGCTGTGGCTGTAGGACAAATCAGGTCTATTCTCAAAAATTCTGAGATCCCTGAGGTGTTGGACTTGATACCGCAGCTTCCCGGAAGGAGCCAAATAGCCTTATTTCCGGTCCTCTCTTATTATCCCTCCCGACAAGTTCTTCCGGCCGTCATTAAGGCGACAGGCGATAAGGACGTTGGCGTGCGTTGTGCGGCTTTGGAAGCCTTGAACATTCTCGGTGATGCATCGGTCGTTCCTCTTCTTGCAGAGCGGGCGTCCCAAACAAAGGGGCGTGAAAAACGAGCCGCTCAATTAAGCCTATGGAATCTCAAAAGTCCGGACGTAAATCAGGCCATAATCCTTGAGCTCATACATGTTTCTGATCTTTCCATACAGCGCGAACTCATCCGTTGTCTTGGAGAACGCAGGATAGAGGAAGGGAAGCCTATCCTGTTCGATTTTGTCTCTTCTTCTGATCCTCTCATCCGGCAAGATGCCATAAGAAATCTAGAGCGAATCGTTAGGGCCTCCGACCTGCCCCAGCTGCTTGATCTTTTGGTCCAGGTTGAACAGGAGTCGGACAAAGAAGCGCTTAGAAAAACTTTGGCGGCTTCTGCTTCCTTTATCCTAAATAGGAATAGACGTGCCTCCGCCGTTATAGAAAAACTAAAGACCGTGGGAGGAGAAAAGGAACGCGTTGATTTATTGAGAATTTTAGGTGTTCTCGGTGACAATCGCACACTGCCTCTCCTGAGACAGGCTCTGAAAAAAACGAATTCGCCGCTGTATGACAGCGCCGTCCGGGCCTTAACCGAATGGCCGGATTTCACACCAAGAGATGATCTGTTGAGGATTGCACAGACGGCCGAAGATCTCGGCCTCAGAGTGCTGGCCCTGCGTTCCTATATCCGGATGGTAGGGAATGAAAGGTACCGTTCTCCCATTGGCATGGTCCAGTCTTTAAAGAAAGGATTAGATGCGGCAGAGAGGCCTGAGGAAAGAATCCAGGTCCTGGCTCTGCTTCCGCGATATCCCTGTGCTCAGGCCCTCAAACTGGCTGAATCTCTTTTGTCTGACGAATCCGTCAAAGCCGAAGCGTCCTTAGCCATAAAGAAAATTTTGTATGACTATTTAAAAAATGCCAGCTATTTCCGAAAATATTGAACCTTTTGAAGATTTCGCGATTTTTTATTAAGATAGATCCATGTTGGAGATTGCCTCATGATTGAAGGTCAAGAAAGTGGACAGATAAAATCCCGGTTGACATATGGGATGATCGGGGGAGGACAGGGAGCTTTCATTGGAGATGTTCACCGGAAAGCGATTGCCATGGATGGAGTGGCTGATCTTGCAGCCGGCTGTTTTTCTCAGGATTTTAATAACACTCTGAAAACTGGAGAAAGTCTCCGGCTAAAAAAGGAGAGGCTCTATAAAAACTTTGAGGAAATGTTCATCTCCGAAAAGGACAGAAAAGATAAATTGGATTTTGTGGTCATTGTAACTCCTAACAATTCCCATTTTCCCGCAGCTAAACTTGCATTGGAAGGCGGTTTTCATGTTGTTTGCGACAAGCCCCTGACTACTTCCAGCCGGGATGCCGAAGAACTTGCACGTTTGGCCGCCGATAAAGATCTACTCTTTATGGTGACTTATGCCTACACAGGCTATCCTATTGTCAAACATGCAAAAGAAATGGTCTCTCATGGAGACTTAGGAGAAATCCGATTTGTTAGTGCCGAGTACTCCCAGGATTGGTTGGCCACTCCAATAGAAAGAAGCGGCCAGAAACAGTCAATCTGGCGAAACGATCCGGAGCAAATTGGCGTATCCAACTGTGTCGGGGATATCGGTAGTCATATCGAAAACATGGTTTCTTTTATCACCGGGCTGCAGATCCGGTCCCTCTGTGCTCGTCTGGATACATTTGTGGAGGGACGTCGGCTCGATGACAATGCTTCCATTTTGGTCAATTATGACAGAGGAGCGAAGGGCCTGTATTGGAGTTCACAGATTGCCGTAGGATTTGACAATGGATTCCGTGTACGTATTTTTGGGACAAAGGCCTCCATCGATTGGTGCCAGGAGAGTCCGAATTATCTCAAGGTCTCCTACCTGGATAAACCTTCGGAAATCATTTCACGTGGACGGACCGAGCTGTATCCAAGTGCCCAGAAGTATTCAAGGATTCCCTCCGGACATCCCGAAGGCTATTATGAAGCTTTCGCCAATCTCTACGCGACATTTAGTTTGGCTTTGAATAAAAAATTGCATGGAGATACACTATCGAATGAGGATTTAGATTTTCCGAATACACATGACGGAGTTCGGGGAGTTAAATACATAGAGAAATGCGTGGAGAGCTCCGGAGCAGGAGCCACCTGGTTGGAGCTGTGATTTTAGCGATAAAGGAGCATAGATATGTCTAAACCCGTCACCCTGTTCACAGGTCAGTGGGCGGATATGACCTTTGAAAAATTGTGTCAAAAAGCTGCTGAATGGGGATATGAAGGCTTGGAAATTGCCTGTTGGGGAGACCATATGGATGCGGGTCGAGCTGCTGAAGATTTGGCTTATGTCAACGATAAAAAAAAGATATTGGAAAAACATGAAATGAACTGCTGGGCTCTCGGAGCCCATCTCGCGGGACAATGTGTCGGAGACAACTATGATGAACGTCTGAATGCTTTTGTTCCTGATAGTGTAAAAGGCCAACCCGAAAAACTCAAGCAGTGGGCGATTGATGAGATGAAATCCACGGCCAAAGCCGCTAAAAACATGGGGTGTTCGGTCGTCAATGGCTTTATGGGTTCACCTATATGGAAGGCCTGGTATTCATTTCCCCCTACTTCAGAGGACATGGTCGATAAGGGATTCACATTGATCCATGAACTCTGGACTCCCATTTTCGATGAATTTGATCGACTTGGGATTCGTTTTGCCCTGGAAGTGCATCCCACCGAGATTGCTTTTGATCTCTATACGGCCGGCCGGCTTCTAGAGACATTCGATTTTCGGCCGACGCTTGGCTTTAATTTTGATCCAAGCCACCTCCTGTGGCAGGGGATGGAGCCCCATCTGTTCATCCGTGAATTTCCTGACCGAATTTATCATGTCCACATGAAGGATGTGGCGGTAACTCTTGATGGAAAAGCCGGTATTCTCGGTTCTTTTCTTCCCTTTGGAGATCTCAAAAGAGGATGGAACTTCAGATCTTTAGGGCATGGGGACGTGAATTTTGAAGACATAATTCGGGAACTTAATTCTATTAATTATTCAGGGCCTCTTTCTGTCGAGTGGGAAGATAATGGCATGGACCGCGAATTTGGGGCCCGGGAGTCATTGGAGTTTGTCCGCTCCATAAATTTTTCCCCATCTGATGTGGGTTTTGATAAGGATATGAAATCCGGCTCTGCCGATAAATAAACATGGGGAAAAGAAGGTACACATGTCTATGAAACAAAAAAACAAATTAATTTCTAAGGTCACACGTCGAGATTTTCTCAAATCTACGGCATCGGCTGGATTGGGAGTAGCCCTGGCCGGGAGTTCGCTGTCAAAACCGGTGTATTCCCATCAGGAAGAGACGAGAAGTGTCGACAGCCTCAATCTTGCTATTATTGGTGCCGGGGCGCAGGGCCGGGTTTTGATTGAGTCCTGTCTGCGTATTCCGGGGATCCGAATTGTGGCGGTGTGTGATATTTGGGAATACAGCCAGCAGTATGCCAGGGGATATCTCAAAAAATACGGCCATATTGTGAATGTCTATGAAAGTTATATCGACTTGTTGAGCAAAGAAAAAAACCTGGATGCTGCCATTGTGGCCTCCCCGGATTGGATGCATGCCGAGCAAGCCAATGCCTGTATGGAAGCAGGACTGCATGTTTACTGTGAAAAAGAAATGTCGAATTCTTTAGCCAAGGCCCGATCTATGGTCTATACAGCCAAGCGGACAGGGAAACTCCTTCAGATCGGTCATCAGCGCCGGAGTAATCCGCGCTACAGGCATGCCATCGACCGCCTCATCCATGAGAAGAAACTTCTCGGACGGGTCTCGCAAGCCTATGCCCAATGGAACAGGGCGAAAAATGAACTGCTTGGATGGCCAAAAAAGTATGTCATCGATCCGGTAAAGCTGGAAACTTTTGGGTATAACTCTATGACAGAGTTTAGAAATTGGCGCTGGTTTAAGAAATACGGCGGCGGACCCATTGTGGATTTGGGTTCACATCAAATCGATCTCTACAGCTGGGTTTTTGGTGTCAATCCGGAGACCGTGGTTGCCAGCGGAGGCAGCGATTACTATAAAAACCGGGAATGGTATGACAACGTCATGGTCATCTATGAGTATGCGACGTCTGAAGGGAAAGCACGTGCATTTTACCAGGTTCAGACGACAACCAAACATGGGGGATTCTATGAGACATTTATGGGAGACAATGGTGCTCTCGTGATATCCGAAGTGGTCCAAAGAGGAAATTGGGCTATCCGGGAAGCCCATGCACCCGAGTGGGACTCCCTTGCCAAAGAGGGCTTTCTGAAATCCGAGGCGCTGCCGATTCAAAAAATTGATACAAAGAATATTTTCCTGGATGTTCGGGTGACGGCAGAGACCGGTCGTTGGCCGCTTCCGGTAGAGTTGGCCAAACCGGCCCATCAGCCCCACTTAGAGAATTTTTTTAAAGCCATCACTCACGATGTTCCCCTGACATGTCCGCCGGAAATTGGGTATGAGTCGGCGGTGGCGGTACTTACAGTCAACAGTGCCGTTGAGTCACGCCGTTTAGTGAGATTTCGTCCAGGGCAGTTTAAAGCATGAAGCGAATCATACTGATTGTTTTTGTTTTCGTAAGTCTTTCGTATTTTAATGGACTGTCGTCTGAAACTTCTGGGAAAAATCGGCAGTGGGACGGCAGTGAAACAGTCCCTGTCCACATCATTCCCTTAAAAGACGAGTATGAACAACCTATTATTCCTTCTGATGGAAATTCTCTTCCATTCTCAAGCCGGTTCACCTGCGCTCCCTGTCATGATTATAACGTCATCAATCAGGGTTTGCACTTTTCAGGTGCCAATTCCGGTCAATCCGGCCGGGCTGGAGAGCCATGGTTTTGGTTGGATGAAAAAACGGGAACGGTCTTACCTCTTTCTTATCAAAAGTGGAAAGGGACCTGGGATCCGAGGGAATTGGGCCTCAATCCCTGGGATTTTGCTCTGCTTTTTGGACGGCACATGACAGGTGGCGGAATTCTTGAACCGGACGAGAACGAGATGTCTCCCACATCTCGTTGGAATGTTTCGGGGAAAGTGGAGATCAACTGTATGGGTTGTCACAATGCTTCACGGATGCAGAATCACAGCGAGTGGGCCAAACAGATTCTTCGCGAGAACTTCCGCTGGGCGGCCTCTGCATCAGCAGGTTTAGGTGAAGTCGGCGGGATGGCCTCTCGGCTTTCCGCAACCTGGGATGTCTTCGACGGTCCCAATCTCGATGATACCGAGTGGGCCGTTGTCCCATCTGTCCGTTATAATAAAAATCT
>JAZFSR010000015.1:0-14051 GCA_036446295.1 Candidatus Aminicenantaceae bacterium | reverse complement strand
GCTAATATTTAAATTCGATAAATATAATAAAGATTCTATCCAAATCCCACTTTTGTCAGAGGAGAGAGTCCATGATATTAAGAATAAGCAGATGCCTTTTGGTGGTTTTTATTTTGATCGCCTCCATGTCCCTAATGGCCGTCCAGGAAAAAAACAACGAAACAAACTGGCCGAGCTTTCGAGGTCTCAATGCGAGAGGATTTTCTGATGGCCGCCCGACTCCTGTGACCTGGAATATTGAAAGCAAGAAAAATATCGAATGGAAGACGGCCATTCCGGGTCTGGCTCATTCGAGTCCTATTATCTGGGGAAATCGTATTTTCATCACAACCGCAATTAGCGAAGAAGAGAATCCGGAGCTGAAAACGGGGCTCTATGGGACCATCAATCCGGTCGAAGAGGATACAGTCCACCAATGGATAGTGTACTGTCTTGACAAAAAAACAGGCAAGATTTTATGGGAACAAACGGCACATGAAGGAGTCCCCAAAGCCAAACGGCATCCCATGGCCACACACGCCAACTCAACAGCGGCAACGGATGGGAATTATGTTGTGGCCTTTTTTGGTTCCGAGGGGCTCTACTGTTACACTATGGATGGGAAACTCGTCTGGAAGAAAGATTTCGGCGTTCTGAGTTCTGCCTATTTTTCTGTCCCTACAGCCCAATGGGGATTCGCCAGTTCACCAGTGATCCATGATGGAGTGGTCGTGGTGCAGTGCGATGCCCTAAATATTGCTTTCCTAGCGGCCTTAGATCTCAAAACCGGGAAAGAACTTTGGAGAACTCCACGGGAAGACTATCCCACTTGGAGCACACCGGCGATTCATGTCGGAGAAGAGAAGACCCAGATCATCGTTAATGGTTTCAAGCATATCGGAGGGTATGATTTTCAGACAGGTGAGGAGCTTTGGAAAATTGTGGGAGGAGGAGATATCCCTATCCCTACTCCTGTAGTTGCGGGTGACCTTGTGTACATCAACAGCGCGCATGGACGGATGTCTCCGATTTATGCCATAAAATTGGATGCCCAAGGCGACATCACACTCAAGAATGAAACATCATCCAATGACAAAATCGTCTGGAGTGTCAGACGCGGGGGAGCCTATATACAGACGCCGCTCATTTATGGGGATTATCTCTATAATTTAAACTGGAATGGCTCACTCATCTGTTTCCATGCAAAAACAGGTGAGCAAATCTACAAGGAACAGCTTGGAAAGATGGAAGCCTTCGCGGCATCCGGTGTGGCTGCAGACGGAAAATTGTATTTTACCAGTCAGGAAGGAGATGTCTATGTGGTTAAAGCCGGCCCCAATTTTGAGATATTGGCCACAAATTCAATGAACGATGAAAATCTGGCCACACCCGCGATCTCAGATGGCAAATTGTATTTTCGAACCCATCATTACCTTGTCGCTGTTGCAGAAAAATAAATTGTGATCACTCTAGATGAATGAAAAAGCTCTCAACCTGATAACGATAATCGGAACGACTTTTATCGGATTAATTTTCCTGAGCTGGTGGTTTTTATATAATCCGGTCAAAGACTTTGTCGAAAGTCTTCCCGGCCGGGACAACAGGCCGGAGGGTTTCATCAGCCTGGGTGAGGCCGTGGACATGGGAGCTTTGTTTGCCGGATTTGACGGTGTACCTTCTGAAATCCAAGGAAGCTGGCCGAGGTTTAGAGGAGCTGCATTCGACAATATAAGCAGGGAAAATATCCGGCTGGCAGACAAGTGGGGTGAATCCGGACCGGAGATACTGTGGTCCATAGACCTTGGAGAAGGCCATGCCGGACCGGTTGTGGCCAACGGACGGGTGTATGTCCTCGATTATGACGAGGAAATCCGAGCTGATATTTTACGCTGTTTTTCTTTTGATGACGGCACTGAGATCTGGCGGCGGGGATATGAGATAAACGTAAAAAGAAATCACGGGATGTCACGGACGGTTCCTGCCGTCTCGGATAAATATGTTGTGACCATTGGGCCGAAATGCCACGTCATGTGTGTGGATGCTTTTACCGGTGATTTTAAGTGGGGCATCGACCTTCAAAGAGAATTTGAAACCGAAGAGCCTCTCTGGTACACGGGGCAGTGCCCCCTTATCGACGGGTCCCTGGCTATAATCGCCGTCGGGGGAACCTCACTGCTTATCGGAGTTGATTGTGAAACCGGTGAGATTGTGTGGGAAACACCCAATCCCCGTAACTTATCGATGTCGCATTCTTCGGTTTTTCCGTTTACTATTCACGGTGTCAGGATGTATGTCTACAGCGCCATCGGAGGGATCGTGGGAGTTTCGGCGGAAGAGGACACGGTGGGTCAGATTATCTTTGAATCCAAACTCTGGAACCATACTGTTGTTGCGCCTTCCCCCATTCATCTAGGAGACGGCAGGATTTTTCTGACAGCTGGATACGGAGCCGGAAGTCTGATGCTGAAATTAACCGTCAGTGATGGAGTTTTTGCGGCCGAAGCCCTGCAAACCTTAAAACCGGAAGAGGGAATGGCCTCCGAACAGCAGACGCCCATCTATTATAAAGGGCATCTCTTTTCGATTTTGCCAAAAGATGCCGGACCTCTCCGCAATCAGCTTGTCTGCAGCCATCCGGATGATGTCAGTCAATTTGTCTGGTCAAGTGGAAAGACCAACCGCTTCGGGCTTGGTCCATACATTGTTGCCGATGATAAGTTTTATGTTTTGAGTGATGACGGTGTTTTGACCGTCCTTGAGGCCAGTGCAAAAGAATATAAACAGCTGGCACAAGCCAAGGTGCTTGATGGTGTAGATGCATGGGGACCCTTGGTCATTGTCAACGGCAGACTTCTGGCGCGGGATTCCCATAGGATGGTCTGTGTGGACTTGAGAGCCCGGACTCTTTAAAGAGAAAATCAAATGGCAGCTATTAAAACAAAGAAAGACCGGATTTGGACAGGTGCCGTCATAATTATTTCAATGGCGGGAATTCTTTTCTTTGGTTATAAGGCTATCCGTGAAAATTCTTTGCGGAACCAGAAAAATCCTTTTGAATACAACATCGAGAGATTCAAGGAGATTGATGCCAGCCTTATTCATTTTTCTGAGGTCGGCCAAATTCCGTTCGAACTGCCGCATGTTTATGGTCTTGCAGTCGGACCGGATGACAGGATCTATGTCTCCGGAGATGAGGCTATTCATATTTTCAGCACGGATGGAATCCATCAATCCACGATTTCTGTGGATGAACCTGTTCACTGTCTTGCAATCGATGACAATCGGGATGTCTACACCGGAATGAATGACCATGTTGAAGTGTACGATTTGGATGGTACCAAAAAAGCCGTGTGGGAATCACGGGGAGGGGAAGCGATTTTCACTTCGATTGCCCTATCGAGAGATTTTGTCTTTGTGGCCGATGCCGGGAATCTGATTGTATGGAAGTATGATAAAAACGGAAACCTTCTTCAGAGAATTGGTGACAGAGATGAGAACAAAGATATTCCCGGTTTTATCATTCCCAGTCCGTATTTCGATGTGGCCGTCGATCCGGATGGCTTTCTTTGGGCGGCTAACACCGGGCGTCATTCGCTCGAAAATTTCACATTGGATGGGGGTTTCAGAACATCCTGGGGAAAATTCTCCATGGAAATAGAAGGTTTCTGCGGCTGCTGTAATCCGTCACATTTTATCATTCTGGAAGATGGGTCCTTTATCACGAGCGAAAAGGGCATAGCCAGGGTCAAGGTCTACAACCAGTTGGGAGAAATGGTGTCTGTTGTGGCCGGACCTGACATGTTTGTTGAAGGAACGGTTGGACTGGATTTGGCCGTGGATTCATCCCAAAGGATCTTTGTCTTGGATCCCAAACAAAAACGTGTACGAATATTTACAAAAAACCTAGAGAGGTAATAAGGAGAACACACAATGCCAAATCAAACCAAAATCAAAAGCAGGCGTGATTTTATAAGGGATGGAATGCGGGCTGTTTTATTGGGCGGTTTTGTGTTTTCAGGACTGTTTCTTGGCTGGAGAGGACGTGCAAATTCTGGAACAGATCTCTCATGCTTCATAGATTTACCCTGCAAAAGCTGTTCGATAATCAGGCGCTGCCCGGAATCTAAAGCCTTCCAAGAACGGAAAAAAAGGTCTGAAAGGTGGAGTTTGAAGTGACACAAAACAGACAAAAAACCCCGGTAAAAAGGAGGGATTTTATCCGGAAAAGCCTGCACACTGTTGCCGGTTTGACCATTGGAGGACTTGCCGGGATTCTGTTCAGCAAGTCGTCTTCTGAAGAGATGGTCTGGCAGCTGGATCCAAGCATCTGTATCCAGTGCGAAAAATGCGCGGTCAATTGTGTCCTCCCTAATTCTTCTGTCAAATGTGTCCATTCCTTCTCTATGTGCGGATACTGTGACCTGTGCAGCGGTTATCTTCAGCCGGGAACCAGGAACAGGGATACGGGGGCGGAAAGTCAGCTCTGCCCTTCAGGCGCGATCACACGGAATTATATTGAAACCCCTTATTTTGAATACACCATCGATGAAAAATTGTGCATCGGCTGCGGCAAATGTGTCAAGGGATGCGGATCTTTTGGGAATGGATCCCTTTACCTGCAGAACCGGCATGAGCGCTGCCTGAACTGCAATCAGTGTTCGATTGCCAGGAGGTGTCCCTCTGAAGCATGGAAGCGTGTGCCGGCCAGCCGGCCCTACATTCTGAGAGGAGATGAGAGCCAAAAATTTCTCAAAGGTTGAAATTTACTGACATGAAACAAAGCAGAATAAAAAAAGGAAAAATCTTTATTACGATTTTCCTGCTGTTATGTCCTCTGCTCTGCTTGTCGCAGATTCAGGAGCGATTCCCCAAACCCGATTTTGAGACAGACTATCTCCGGCCCGATTTTCTCGCTCCTTTACCTCGAGCTGCGGCTTGGGAATATATCGATATTTTTGTCCTGGCCGCGGCTCTGTTTTTGGCCACCTATTTTGCCTTCAAACTGCGGTCGCGGCGGAACATCTTCTTCTTGATGGTTTTTTCTCTGGCCTATTTTGGATTTTTCCGGAAGGGATGTGTCTGTTCGATTGGGGCCATTCAAAATGTGAGCCTGGCTTTGTTCAATCCGGAGTATGCCATCCCATTGTCCGTCATTGTCTTTTTTATTCTCCCACTCATTGTGGCGTTGTTTTACGGCCGGACATTTTGCGCGGCGGTCTGTCCTCTCGGAGCCATTCAGGATGCCGTCGTTCTCAAGCCCACAAAAGTTCCGAAAGGGCTGGAAAGCGTCCTGGGCCTTCTTCCCTACATTTATTTGGGGCTGGCGGTCCTCTTTGCGGTCACCGGGACAGGATTTATTATCTGTCAGTACGATCCATTCATTGGATTTTTCAGGTTTGGTGCGGACTTTAATATGGTTATCTTCGGCATGTCCATGCTGGTCCTTGGGACCGTGGTGGCCCGGCCCTACTGCCGGTTTTTGTGTCCCTACGGAGTGCTTCTGAACTGGATGTCACGTCTGTCGAAAAGACATGTGAGAATCACTCCGGATGAATGCAACAACTGCCGGTTGTGTGAAGAATCCTGTCCATTCGGATCCATAAAGAAGCCCGATGAGGCCGCTCCTCCTGCAAATAAAGAGGCCGATATCAGACGATTGGCCTTGGTCTTTGTTCTGCTTCCCGTCCTGGTAATCGGAAGCGGTTGGGCCGGGTCTTTATTGAATATATCCCTGTCCCATCAGCATGCGACCGTCTCCCTGGCCGAAGAGATTCTACTGGAAAATTCCGGAAGACGGCCGGAAATGACTGACGAGACAAAAGCCTTCCGTGCTTCGGGAAAACCGACAGAGGAATTATATGCTGAAGCTAAGGCTGTCCAGCAGCAGTTCAAAAGAGGGGGATGGATTCTTGGAGGATTTATCGGACTGATCATCTGCCTGAAATTCATCGGCCTTTTTAGCCGAAGAAGACAGCTCGAATATGATATGGACAAAGGGACGTGTCTCAGCTGCGGCCGCTGTTTTTCTTATTGTCCCTATGAGCAGGTGCGTTTGGGTCTCCTCAGTCCGGAAGAGGCCGACCGGTTGGGGACTAAAGAGAAAAAAATTAAACAATTTAGGGCTTAATACAATGAATTCTCAAAAAGAAGAACACACTAGCAAGAACTCTTCGTTGATGTGGTATGGCATCGCCAAGAAAATTGTGATTTTTGCCGCCGTTTCCGCCGGAATTCTCAGTGTTTTGATGATTGCCAATTATCTTCAGACCAAATCCAACGATCCACTCAACAGTCAGGTTATCACTCAATTGATCAGTAAACTTCAGGATAATCCGGAAGACTCGGTCCTCAAAGAGCAGATAAGGGCTCTCGATCTTCTGGCAAGAAAAGCCTATTTTACCTATCAGTGGCAAATTCGAACGGGCGGTTATCTTCTTTTTGCCTTTGTGCTTTTGCTTCTGTTGGCCTTCAAATTTTTGAGTTCGCTCCAACCCCGGCTGCCCAACCTTGATGAAGGGCTTCGTTCTGAGGAGGGATGGGAAAATAAACTTCTCTCACGAAAGTATATCCTCTTTGGTGGGTTAGGCGTGTTTATGCTCGCACTTATACTGGGGATAGTCTCCCAGTCGGAGTTGAAAAACATAGGTCTTGTCAAGAAAGGAGGCTCTCAGGCTTCCGATTTTGCCAGCATAGAAGAGATGAAAAAGAACTGGCCGGGATTCCGTGGGCCGGAAGGAAATGGAGTGGCTGTAGATGCGGATTATCCTACAGATTGGGATGGTTCCAGCGGAGAAAACATCCTTTGGAAAACCCCCATTTCCCATCCCGGCTATAACTCGCCCATTATCTGGGGAAAAAAGATTTTTCTTTCGGGTGCGGATAGAGATACCCAGGTTGTATATTGTTTTGATGCCGATTCAGGAGATCTCCTATGGCAGACCGAACTGAATGACATCCCAGGTTCGCCGGAGAGGCGGCCCTCAGTTGGTGATGACACCGGATTTGCCGCTCCTACGATGACCACGGACGGGGAGAGGGTGTTTGCTCTCTTCGCCACTGGCGATATCGCCTGTCTCGATCTTGAGGGAAAACGGATCTGGGCCAAAAATCTGGGAGTGCCGGATAATCATTACGGCCATTCCTCGTCCCTCATCACCTACCAAGACCTCCTGATCGTTCCGTTTGACCAGAACACCGGTGGACGCCTTCTCGCACTGAGGGCGAGATCGGGGGATGTGGTGTACGACCAGCTGAGGGATGTCGAAATCTCCTGGGCCTCTCCCATTCTTGTGGACACAGGGGACCGGATAGAGCTCATTCTCAACTCCAATCCATTTGTGATGTCTCACGATCCACGGACCGGAGAGGAATTGTGGCGTGTGAAATGCATGCTGGGGGAAGTGGCTCCGTCTCCTGTCTATGCCGATGGAATGGTTTTTGCCGTCAATGATTATGCCCGGCTTGTTGGGATAAAACTCAAGGGGACGCCGGAAGTTGTTTGGGAATATATCGATGACCTTTCAGAGGTCGCCAGTCCATTAGCCACAAAAGAGTTTGTTTTTATGGCGGCCAGCTTCGGGACAATCTCTTGTTTTGACAGCAAGTCAGGTGAGAGATACTGGTTCCATGATTTTGATGAGGGATTTTATTCGTCCCCCATTCTGGTGGGAGATAAAGTCTACTGTATGGACATGTCCGGTGTTTTGTATATATTTAAAGCACAGAAGGAATTCGAGCTCATCAGCCGGAACGAGCTGGGAGAGTGGGCGATGACCATCCCTGCCTTTATGCACAACCGCATCTATATCCGCGGAAAGAAACATTTATTCTGTATAGGAAACTGAAGCCGTCATGCAATTGGAAAAAGGCAGCATCCATTCATTCATTGACCGGATTGTCAATGAAATCGGATCTAAAAACGGCGCTGTCATTCACCTCCTCCATGCCATTCAAAAGGAATACAATTATCTTCCGAAACTGGCCCTCCAGCGAGTCTGTGAGATTACGGATATCACACCGGCGGCCATCACCGGGGTCTCGACGTTTTACTCTCAATTCCGCCACACTCCGGTTGGCCAGCATATCATCCGGGTCTGCACAGGCACGGCCTGTCATGTCAAGGGGTCCGGTCTGGTGGTTGATGCTTTCCGTAGAGAGCTGAAAATTGTCGGGGAAGGAGATACTGATCCGGAGAGTCTATTCACCCTCCAAAAAATTGCCTGTCTCGGATGCTGCACCATCGCTCCGGTAGTTCAAATTGATGATATGACATATGGACATGTCCAAACAGACGGCGTGTCCAATATCATCAATGATTTTCTCCTGAATCATGGGAAGGGCATACGGACCTCAAGTCGTCAGAAATCCAGGTCGGACAATGGAGGCGAGATAAAAATTGGCCTGGGATCCTGCTGTGTGGCCAGCGGCAGCCGCCGTGTGCAGCAGGCCTTGGAGGAAAGTCTGATCGAAACCGGCATAGAGGCTCGAATTAAAAGAGTCGGATGTGTGGGGATGTGCCACAGGACTCCTCTCCTTGAAGTGAGTGTCCCGGGTGAAGAACCTGTCCTCTATGACAGTGTTCAGCCAGAGGATGTCAAAAACATTGTTCTCAGACACTACAAGCCCAAAACTCTGCGTCAGCGCATTAAAAATGCGGCGTTTCATCTCATTGAAAACATCCTTGAAAATCCCGAATCAAATGGATTCACACGCCATCCTCTTCACGTGCGGGACACGGATATCCAGGCTTTTCTCGGAAGGCAGCAGCATATTACTACTGAGTTTTCCGGCGAAATCGATCCTCTCGATCTCAAGGAGTACCGCTTGAAGGGAGGATTTAAAGCCTTAGACCGCTGTCTTTCCGAATTTTCCCAGGAAGAGATCGTAAATAAGATAAAAGCCAGTGGTTTAAGAGGCCGGGGAGGAGCGGGATTTCCCACCGGACAAAAATGGGATTTTGCACGCCAATCGAAGGACGAAAAAAAATTTATCATCTGTAACGGTGATGAAGGTGATCCCGGGGCATTTATGGATCGCATGATCCTGGAATCCTATCCTTTTCGCGTCATTGAAGGCATGATCATTGCGGCCTATGCCGTAGGGGCTCATGAAGGATATTTTTACATCCGGGCCGAATATCCACTCGCCGTCCAACGTGTCAGAGCGGCACTAAAAATGTGCCGTGAGGACGGCCTTCTGGGAATAGATATTTTAGAGAAAGGGTTTTCTCTGGAATTGAAGATCATGGAAGGAGCCGGGGCATTTGTCTGCGGGGAGGAGACGGCACTCATCGCCTCTATCGAAGGGAAGCGGGGCAATCCCAGCTTCCGCCCTCCCTATCCGGTGCAAAAGGGACTCTGGGGGCACTCAACCCTGGTCAACAACTGCGAAACACTGGCAACTGTGCCCTGGATTATCAGCCGCGGATCCGAAGCCTTTTCGAAATTGGGCACCGCTCAGAGTAAAGGGACAAAAGTTTTCTCCCTGGCCGGGAAAATCGCCCGAGGCGGGCTTATCGAAGTCCCGATGGGCATCACGATCCGGGAGATTGTCGAGGACATCGGAGGCGGCATCGAAAACAACAGAGAGTTTAAGGCCGTCCAGATCGGGGGTCCCTCCGGGGGATGTATCCCGGCCGAATTGGCCCATACTCGCGTTGATTACGAAGACCTGACAAAAGTCGGTGCGATGATGGGTTCCGGTGGGCTTTTAGTCATGGACGATTCCGACTGTATGGTGGATATTGCCCGCTATTTTATGGAGTTCATCTGCAGCCAGTCCTGTGGAAAGTGTACGTTTTGCCGTATCGGCACAAAACATATGCTGCAGATACTCACGGACATCTGTGCGGGAAAAGGAAAAGAGGAAGACCTGTTAAAACTGGAAGAGATTGCCTTAAAGACAAAACAGGGCAGTCTCTGTGGATTGGGAAAAACGGCCCCAAATCCGGTTTTAACGACACTGATGTATTTTAGAGAGGAGTATGAGGCGCATTTAAAAGGCCAGTGTCCTGCAAAACGCTGTGAAGCGCTTTTTTGCTATTCTATAGACGAGTCATGCATAGGCTGTACGATCTGTGCCCAGAAATGTCCTGTGGGTGCCATTCAGGCTTTGCCCTATCAAAGACACATTATAGACCAGAAAGAATGCACTAAATGCGGGACGTGCCAGCAGGTTTGCCAGACTGATTCTGTGAAAAAAATATGAAGAGCGTCAATATCATCATCAACCATTTGGACGTGACTGTTCCCAGTGACAGCACAATCCTGGATGCAGCCACCGCTCAGAATATTCACATCCCAACATTGTGCCATTTGAATGGATACGGCCATTCGACGTCCTGCATGATCTGTGTCGTTCATGATATAAATTCCGACCGCCTGATTCCTTCCTGTTCGGCTGTGGTGACAGAAGGCCTGGAAATCGCCACAGACAGTGAAAAAGTCAGGGCTGCCAGAAAAGACACCTTGGATTTTTTATTGAGCGAACATATCGGTGACTGTGAGGCTCCCTGTTTTCGTACCTGTCCGGCACGGATGAATATTCCCCTCATGATCCGGCAGATAAAAGACAGGCAGTTTGAGGATGCGATTATTACAGTCAAAAAAAGCATTGCGCTTCCGGCGGTTTTGGGACGGATCTGTTCCGCCCCGTGTGAAAAAGGATGTCACCGGAAGTCCTATGATGACTCTGTCTCGATTTGTTCTTTGAAACGATATGTTGCCGATGTGGATTTATCGCATGATCGTCCCTTCCTTCCCGTGGTCGGTGCGAAATCCGGAAAAAAAGTCGCCATCCTTGGAGCCGGCCCGACAGGACTTTCTGCTGCCTACTATCTTGCACAGTATGGTCACATGTGTCACATCTATGATCAAAATCCTCTGCCGGGCGGAATGCTTCGTTATGGAGTTTCCGAGGACATTCTTCCCAGGCCTGTTCTTGACGCTGAAATTGAGCGCATTGCCGATTTGGGAGTTGAGTTTTTTATGGAACGTTCTCTGGGGAAGGATCTGCAGTGGGATGAATTGAAATCCGGTTATGAGGCGGTTGTTGTGGCCGTCGGAATATTCAATCCTGAATTGTTTGACAACATCGGGATTTCTTTAACCGGCAAGGGAATGGCTGTTGACCGGAAGACATTTGAAACCGACATTCCCGGAGTATTCGCAGGGGGGAATGCTGTTTCAGAATCCAGGATGGCCATTCGTGCGTCAGCCCATGGGAAATTATTGGCTGAATCCGTCCACCAGTTCCTCAGTGATGGAACGGTGACCGGCCCGACCCGGCGTTTCAATTCCTTGCTTGGAAAAGTCAACGAAAAGGACACGGCCGAACTCATTAAAGAAGCGGAAGGACACAAAAGGATAACTTATAAAAGAGGATTTGAGAAAGGTTATTCCGAGGAAGAGGCTGTCCTGGAATCATCACGCTGTTTTGGCTGTGACTGCCGGAAGCCCAACTCCTGTAAGCTGAGGCAGTATGCGCAAGATTACGATTCTAACCAACGCCGGTTCTCTTTCACTCAGAGAAAAAATTTAAGCAGAGTTGTCCAGCACGAACTCGTGATCTATGAACCGGGCAAGTGTATCAAATGCGGTTTGTGTGTGCAGATCACAAAAAGATCCGGAGAACATCTCGGGCTGACTTTTGTCGGCCGGGGTTTTGATGTTCATGTACAGACACCGTTTGGACAACCGCTCAGCGAGGGGCTGAAAAAAGTGGCCGCAGAATGCATAATTTCCTGCCCAACGGCAGCTCTCTCCTGGCGGGACAGAACAAAAGAATGAATAAGGAAAGAAACATGTGGAAAGTAAAATATGCGGCTGTGTTGTTGGTTTTGCCCATTCTTTTGTGTTCTTGTGCAAAGAAAGAGGTGGGGGAGCGGGTGCTGGATGTCGAAGGGATAAGCTGGCCGATTTTTCGTGGAGATTCTTCCCTGTCTGGAATAGCGGAAGATAACGTCCCCGATAAGCTGTCTCTCCTCTGGTCTTTCAACACGGAATCCTACATCATTTCGTCTCCCGTTATCGGGTCTGGGCGTGTGTATATTGGTTCTACGGACGGAAAGGTCTATGCACTGAATCTCCTCGACGGCCGTGAGGTCTGGGCGTTTGATACGGAGGATGATATCGAAGCCTCACCACTTCTCCTCGATGATGCCGTCTATATCGGAAATCTGAGCGGAGAGTTCTTTTGCCTGGATGCACTCAGCGGGCAAGAGCGCTGGAGATATAAGTGCGGCAGTTCTATTTATGGATCGGCCAATTGGGTAAAGAGTCCCAACAGTGAAAAAGCCTGGATTCTTGTGGGCAGCTATGACAACAGGATGTACTGTTTCGATGCCCACGCGGGAGAGTTAAAATGGGTGTATGAAACAGACAATTTCATCAACGGTGCTCCGTCCACAGATGGGACTCATGTTATTTTTGGCGGTTGTGATGAAATTCTCCATATTGTTTCGGTTTCTGATGGAACAAAGACAGGAGAGGTTTGGGCGGGTTCTTACATCCCCGGATCGGCGGCTCTTATCGACAATATAGCCTACCTGGGCCACTATGATAATAAATTGGTGGCTATCGATCTTATTGAGAAAAAAATCGTTTGGGAATATCAGGACAAGGAGCATCCCGGTCCTTTCTTTTCTTCCCCGGCCGTGACTAAAGACCGGGTCGTGATCGGTTCCCGTGATGGATATATGCACTGTGTGGGCCGGGAACGGGGAGAAAAAATATGGGATTTTCAGACATTTGATGAGATAGACGCTTCACCGGTCATCGCGGGCGATAAGGTTATTTTTGGATCGATAGATGGACGGCTCTATATCGTGAATCTCAAGGATGGAAAAAAAATCTGGTCTTATGAAATTGGAGCGGCTATCATTGGATGCCCTGCTGTGGCAGGAGGCCTTATTGTTATCGGATCGGAAGATGGCCGTGTTTATGCATTTGGAGAAAAATCATGAAGATTGTCTATATTACTCCTGGAGCAGGTATGTCATTTTACTGTCAAAATTGCTTCAGAGATACGGCCCTGCTTAAATCGCTTCTGGCGCTCGGACATGATGTTGTGCGGGTTCCTATGTATCTTCCGTCAAATCTGGACAGCGGAGATGAAATTACCGGGACTCCGGTATTTTATGGCGCCATTAATGTCTACTTAAAGGAAAAACTGCCATTCTATAGGCATGCTCCGGTGTGGTTGGAGCGAATTATGGATTCGAATGTTCTGCTGAATTTCGCGGCGAAAAAGGCCGGCTCTACCCGGGCGTCAGGACTTGAGGAGATGACACTCTCCATGCTTCACGGTGAAATGGGACGGCAGGCTTCGGAATTGGACCACCTTGTCCAGTATCTAAAGAATGAAATCGCTCCCGATGTTGTCCATATCTCCAATGCTCTCCTCCTCGGGTTGGCGCATAAACTAAAGAAAGACCTTGGCGCTAGAGTTGTATGTTCACTCCAGGATGAGAACGAATGGGTGGACCTGATGGATGAACCTTATCAGGAACAAGTGTGGAATCTCATGGCCAAAAAGGCTGAAGATGTCGATCTGTTTGTGACAGCCAGCCAATATTATTCGGAGAAGTCTCAAAAGCAGCTGAAAATCCCCGGAGATAAAATAAAAGTGATCTACGGAGGAATTTGTCTGGATGGCTATATAAAATCCCCGCTTCCTTTCGATCCTCCCGTCATTGGGTATCTGTGCAGGATGTCAGAATATTTTGGTCTTGGGATACTGGTGGACGCTTTTATCAAACTCAAAAAAGAAAGCCGGTTTAAGGACTTAAAATTGCACCTGACCGGAGGGTATTCAAGCGATGACAAGTCGTATGTGAATGCGCAAATGAAAAAAATGGTTCAGAATGGTTTTGAAGGGGATGTCCAAATTTTTAAAGACTTCAAAAAGGACAGCCGTGTCCAATTTCTCAAGTCGCTGACGCTGCTCTCCGTCCCTGTTCCCAGCGGTGAGGCCTTTGGGGCTTATCAGGTCGAAGCCTTGGCGGCCGGAGTTCCTGTCGTGCAGCCCAATGTGGGCTGTTATCCGGAATTTGTCGAAGCGACAAACGGCGGCAT
>JAZFSR010000014.1:0-4691 GCA_036446295.1 Candidatus Aminicenantaceae bacterium | reverse complement strand
ATCTTTACTTAAAGATTCTGCGATTTGCTGCACATTCTGCACAAAAGGGCACGTGGCATCTATAACCGAAAGATCCTTTTTTTTTGCTCTCGTGATCACTGACCTGGGAATACCGTGCGCCCGGATGATGATTTTTCCTCTCTCTATATCGTCGAGAGAGTCGATCGCCACAATCCCCTTATGCTCAAGTTGAGCAATGACTTGAGGATTATGAATAAGCGGCCCCAATGTATAGATTTTTTCTTTTGTTTTCAAAGCCAGTTCTATCGCTCTTTTTACGCCAAAACAAAATCCACTGTTCTTGGCCAAAACGACTTTATTGTGAGCAGCCTGGTTCGCTGTCTTTATTTGAGAGGGTGAAGACTTAAACATCGGATATTTCGATTATAAGAAGATTGATATGGATATGCAATTCTTTCTTCAAAAGGGAGTGCTGGCAATCTGGCTGGCTATACCCGCTCGTCCTCCGACGGGAAATGGAGATACTTATCCCTATCATAAAAATCTTGCAAACCCCCGGGAAGACTGCTATTTTTATTTTGTCAGCATGAACACAAAAAATTTAAACACCTGGATTGAAATATCAGAGGACGCCTTCGCCTTTAATCTCAATTTTTTCAGAAAACTCATCCCGAAAAAAACAGAGCTGGCCTTGGTCGTCAAGGCCAACGCCTACGGACATGGTCTGAAAGAGATCGCTGAACTGGCCGAAAAAAATGGAGTTCGATCCTACTGTGTTCACACTCTCGATGAAGCCCTGCTTCTCCGCAAATGGGGGCAAAACCAAGATGTTCTCATCATGGGCCCTGTTCCTCCGGGACGCCTAAGGGAAGTCATCAAGAATCATATTAGACTGATGATTTACGACTCCGATATCCTTGATGCCCTAAACAGGACAGCCGTAGATCTTGACCAATCCGTACGCATTCATTTGAAGCTGGAAACCGGTACATACAGACAGGGAATAAATCCGGAAGATGTGGAATGGCTCCTGGAAAAACTGAAGAGGACTCCGCAGATTATTCCGGAAGGTGTTTATACGCACTTTGCCAATATCGAAGACACCACAGATCACAGCTATGCCCTTTCTCAGCTGCAGCGTTTTAAAGACATCACCACACGCATTCAGCAGGACTATCCCGATATCAAAAAACACACGGCCTGCTCGGCCGCGGCTCTCCTTTTCTCTGAAACTCATTTCGATATGGTCAGATTAGGTATCAGCACGTACGGACTATGGCCGTCACGTGAGACCTTTGTATCCTATAAGATCAACCATTCCCAGAACGACAAAGATGTTCTCCGGCCCATACTCAGCTGGAAAGCCCGGGTGGGACAGGTCAAGAACGTCCCCGCCAATCAATTCATTGGCTATGGCTGCAGCTATCAGACGACCCGGAAAACACAGCTGGCCGTGCTGCCCATCGGATATGCGGATGGTTACTCCCGCGGTTTGAGCAGCCGGGCTTTTGTCCTCCTTCACGGCCGCCGTGCACCGGTTAGAGGCCGCGTCTGCATGAATCTGATCATGGTGGACATCACGGACATACCGGATGTCAAGCCGGGAGATGAAGCGGTCCTGATCGGAAATCAGGGAAAAGAATCTATTTCTGTCGATGTGTTGGCCTCTTTCGCCGGAACGATTAATTATGAATTTATCACTCGCCTCAACGGACAAATCCCGCGGATTATCACAAACCAGATTCAATAAAAAGTGGACTCATCCGATCCTAATTATGGATGGATTCGGCTTCTAACTCTTTTTTTCTTTGAGGGCTTTGAGGATTTTTTCCGGTGTGATGGGGAGGTCTTTGATCCAGACTCCAGTCGCATTGGCTATGGCGTGAGCCACGCTGGCCAGTATGGGAAGAGTCGCTCCTTCTCCGACCTCTTTGGCTCCGAACGGGCCTTCGGGTTCATAGGACTCGACAATCCCTGAAAATATTTCCGGGGCATCCTTTATGGTCATGAGAAGATAATCGTGCAGGCTGGGATTGACGATCCGGCCTTTATCATCATATGTCACATCCTCCATGAGTGTCTCTCCGGCCCCCATGACAATGGCCCCTTCAACCTGTCCGTGGACGGATAAAGGATTGACCGGAGTCCCGCAGTCGTGAAAATCATAGACTTTATCTATCTTGACTTGACCGGTTTCCAGATCCACCCGGCACTCGCAGACCGCACTCGAAAAAGAATATGCCGGGCTGGTCCCAACGGCCGCACCCTTATAATCCCCGCCCAGTCCTTCCGGAGGCTTATACCAGCCGGTTCCCAAAAGCGGACCGTTATCATTAAAGTACTTTCGGGCGGCTTCAGACCAATCCATGGTTCTTGATGGATTAGCTTTACAGAAAATACGGCTGTTTTTCGCCTCTAGTTCGTTTTGTCCACATCCCAGTTCAACTGAAGCCATTTCAAAAAGTTTTTTCAGAACATCTTTAGCCGCACTGGCTACGGCATTGCCGCCCATTAAAGTGGTCCGCGAAGAATAGGCCCCTAAGTCTATGGGGCTAATATCGGTATCCTCGGTTCTAATGCGTACTCTGTCGAGAGATATCCCAAGAGTTTCGGCACAAATCTGAGACAGCACGGTTTCGGCTCCCTGCCCGATCTCTGCAGCCAATATAAAAAGAACGGCCGCCGTCCCATCCTCACTGATTTTGACGATGGCGTTAGAATGGGGAAAAACCGATTTCTTAACAAAGGGCTCCAGCTTTTTTTCAGAACTCAACTGGACCTGGCCTCTGTATTTGGCATAGCCGGCCCCCGAGACAAAACCACCACAGCCGATTCCTATGCCCTGGCCAGCCGGCAGTTTTTTATATTTGTCATACCAGGAAGATTTATCACGTACGGCCTCCAGCGTTTTCCCAAATTCACAGCTTCGAATGTCCAGGTCATTTACTGTGCGCGAGTTGGAGCCCATGGCATTTTTGAGTCTGATCTCTACAGGATCGAGTCCCAGGTCGTCTGCAATCATGCTCAAAAGGGATTCAAACGCAAAGCGCGGCTGAGGCGCGCCGTGCCCCCGCATAGCCCCACAGGCCGGCTTGTTGGTCATGATCCGGAATCCCATGTACCTGTAGTTGGGAAGTTTATAGAGCGTCGGGATCATGGCTCCGGCATAGTAGGCCGTGATAACACCATAAGAGGAGTAAGCTCCTCCATCGAGGTAGATGCGGCTGTCCACAGCCGTTATGGTCCCGTCCTTTTTTACCCCGATTTTAAACGTCATGTGCTGTTTATGCCGGCCGCGTCCGTGGAGAAACATCTCCTTCCTTGTGTACACCATCTTGACCGGACGGCCGAGTCTTCGGGAAGCCAGAGCGGAGACAATATCCAAAGAAGTGGCGTCGAGTTTTCCGCCAAACCCCCCGCCAACCGGAGGTCGGATAATCCGAATTTTTCCCAGGGGCATATCCAGAACACGTGCCACCATATAGTGTAGGTAGTGGGGCACTTGTGTGGCCGAATAGAGAACAAGGGTGGATCCGTCATCATCCCAGTAGGCAATGGACGCATGGGGCTCAATAGGACTCTGGTAGACATGATTGCCTGTAAATTCCTCCTCCCGGACATAATCGGCCTCGGCAAATCCTTTATCGACATCCCCAAAATGATGGTCCACGCGGGCATTAATATTATTTTTGTAACGTTCGTGCACCAATGGAGCCCCATCTCTCATGGCCTCTTCCGGATTGAGAACGGAAGGGTATTCTTCATAATCGACTTTAATCAGGCCCAAAGCTTTCTGGGCCGTTTCCTCATCCACCGCAATAACGGCCGCCACTTCATCCCCCACATGGCGCACCTTCTCTTTCGCGAGTGTGTGTTCATCGTAACGGGGAGGGTTGACACCGTAAGTGATGTCGGGAACATCTTTCCCGGTCAGCACCCATTTGACTCCGGGGAGGGCTTCGGCATCACTTGTATCGATGGATTTGATCCGGCCGTGGGCTATGGGAGACGTAAGAATTCTTCCATAGAGCATATTCTCAAAAGAAAAATCAGCGGTATATTTGGCCCTGCCTGAGACTTTATCGGCCGCATCCACCCGGGGAATGCTCCTGCCGACAGTGGCATACTTCTCAAGATCATAAGATTGTACAGGAGGTTTTTCTGTTTTTTCGTATATTTTCCAGTTCTTGACAGCCGTGAGAATTTTGACATAGCCCGTACAGCGGCAGAGATTACCCCCTAAGGCATCTTTAATGTCTTCGTCTGAGGGGTCTGGATTTTTTTGGATCAGAGCATAGGCGCTGAGGATCATCCCTGGCGAACAGTACCCGCACTGGACGGCCCCATGGTTGATAAAAGCTCTCTGGATGGGATGGAGTTTTCCATTTACGGCGAGGCCTTCAATGGTCGTGATGCTTTGACCCTGGCAGGCGGAGGCCAGTAGAAGGCAGCTGTTTTTCGGCTCTCCATCCAAAAGGATGGTGCAGGCCCCGCACACCCCCATATTGCATCCTTTTTTTGTTCCGGTCAGCCTCAACTTTTCACGGAGAACTTCAAGAAGGGTTTCTCCTTCTTTAACGGCAACATGATGTTCCTCTCCGTTGACACAGAGAACGATCACATGATGTTGAATGTTATCTTTGTTCATGGCATCTCTGCGCTCCTGTCTTTTCCTCCTTCTTGAGCCCTGGATAGAGCTTCCTTGAGGGCTCTTCGGGTCAAAACCTCTA
>JAZFSR010000013.1:0-13203 GCA_036446295.1 Candidatus Aminicenantaceae bacterium | reverse complement strand
ATTTTTTAATTGGTTTTAATTGGGGACTGTCCCCATTTTTTAAATCAGGCCCCAAATCTTGACTATAAGAGGGAGATGTGTCACGATTATTCTTTAATTTATTTCTTAGAAATATCTATATTTTATGTCTATTTTTTCGTTTTTTTTAATTCTCAGAGGGAGGCCTTAAATGGAAGGTATTGTAGGGTATGGTGCGTACATTCCCCGGAACAGGATCAAAGTTGAGGAGATTGCTAAGGTCTGGGGAGCCGATGCCCCGAGTTATAAGAAAGGTTTGATGTTGGAGGAGAAATCTGTCCCTTCTCTCGATCAGGATACGATTACCATGTCTGTCGAAGCATCAAAAAACGCCTTAAAAAGAGCAGGAATAAACCCAATTGAAATCGGAGCGGTCTATATTGGATCAGAATCTCATCCCTATGCGGTTAAACCGAGTGGGACGGTCTTGGCAGAGGCACTGGGTGCAACTCCAGAAGTGCACACGGCAGATTTTGAGTTTGCCTGCAAGGCGGGCACCGAAGGGATGTATGTGGCTCTAAACCTGGTGAAAGCCGGCGAAATGAAATTTGCGCTGGCTGTGGGTGCGGATACATCTCAGGGGGCTCCCGGAGATGCACTGGAATATTCTGCGGCTGCGGGAGCTGCGGCTTTTATTTTCGGTCGGGATAACCTCGTCGCTAGAGTTGTAGACACCTATGCATTTATGACGGATACCCCCGATTTTTGGCGCCGTGAATACCAGTATTATCCCCAGCACGCAGGGCGTTTTACCGGAGAACCGGCCTATTTTAAGCATGTGACAAGCGCTGCCAAGGGGATGATGGCTAAAGTGGGGATGTCACCTCAGGACTTTGCTTATGTCATCTTTCATCAGCCTAACGGTAAATTCCCCCTCCGAGTGGGAAAAATGCTGGGTTTTCAAAAGGAACAGATCGAACCCGGCTGGTTGGTCAATAAGCTCGGAAACACTTACTCAGGCTCATCTCCATTGGGATTGACGGCCACTCTGGATATTGCCCAGCCCGGGGATAAAATCCTTCTCGTCTCCTACGGCTCCGGAGCCGGCAGCGATGCCTTTGTGTTTGAGGTTCTGGATCGGATCGATGAAGTAAGGGATTTGGCTCCGAAGACCCGCGCTCTATTAGACTACAACAAGAATTATCTTGAATACGGCGAATATGCCAAGTTCAGGCATAAAATCAAGAAGGCGCATTAGGAGGTCGAAATGAGAGATGTTGCAGTTATTGGTGTTGGAATGAACAAGTGGGGAGAACTTTGGAACTCTTCCCATAGAGATATTTTTGTCGAATCGGCTCTCCTGGCTCTGGATGATGCCGGGGTGGACCATGTCGATTCCATGTATATAGGATGCATGTCCTCAGGGCTCTTTGTGGGCCAGGAGCATATCGCATCCATGTTGGCAGATTACCTTGGCCAGGCCCCTATCCCCTCAACCCGGGTCGAATCGGCCTGTGCGTCCGGAGGTCTGGCTCTTCGCCAGGGCTTTATCGATGTTGCCTCAGGTATGAATGACATGGTTTTGGTTGGAGGTGTGGAAAAGATGACCGATGTCGGCGGCAACGAGGCCACATATGTCCTCGGAACGGCCGCGGATCAGGAATATGAAGGATACCACGGGATCACCTTTCCCGGACTGTATGCTCTGATGGCCAGAGCGCATATGGAAAAATACGGCACAACCCGGGAGCAGCTGGCCATGGTGTCTGTGAAGAACCATAAAAATGGGGCTAAAAACCCTCTAGCTCAGTTTCCATTCGAGATTTCGGTCGATGATGTCCTCTGTTCCGTAATGGTGGCCGATCCACTAAGAATTCTGGACTGCTCTCCCATAACGGATGGGGCCGCAGCCCTTATCCTCTGTCCGGTCGAAAAGGCTAAAGAACTGGGAAAACCGATCATTAAGATTATCGGAACCGGCCATGCCACAGACACCATCGCTCTCGCCCAGAGAAAAGACATCACGTGGTTAGAAGCCACCTACCTTGCGGCTCAACAGGCTTACGCTATGTCCGGCAAGAAACCCGAAGACATCGATGTCCTCGAAGTCCACGACTGTTTTACCATCGCTGAGATATGTGTGACCGAAGCTGTGGGGTATTTCGAAAAAGGAAAAGGAGGAGAGGCCGTAGAGAAAGGATTGACGGCTGTGGAAGGCGAAAAACCCGTCAATGTCAGCGGCGGACTAAAATCGAAGGGCCATCCCGTCGGGGCAACCGGCGTGGCTCAGGCCATTGAAATTGTCAAGCAGCTCCGCGGAGAAGCCGGGGAACGACAGATCGAGAAGGCAAGGATCGGCATGACTCAGAACATGGGTGGAAGTGGTGCCAGCACTCTCGTGCATGTCTTTGAAAGAGAATAAGGAAGGAGAATAAGATGTCAACACCATCAAGATATTGGAGAGAGATTCCTCAAAGATATAGGTATGAAGCCAATAAATGCAGTCATTGTGGGAAAATAAACTTTCCTCCCAGAATTGTCTGCCCTGAATGTCAGGGCCGGGAGTTTGAAACGATAAAACTTGCAGAGAAAGGAAAAGTTCTCACCTATACGGTCATCCGTGTGGCGCCGCAGCAGTTTGCCGATCAGGCACCGTTTGCCGTCGGGATCGTTGAACTCGAGGATGGCGTGCGTTTGATGGGCCAGATTGTTGACTGTGATATTGATTTGATAAAAATCGACCAAAAAGTCAAACTCGAATTCCGGAAGATTTATGATGTAGGAGAGTCGGGAGTGATCTGCTACGGGTATAAATTTGTCCCGGAAATGTAGAATGTAAAGAATGAAAAAAAATGGACAGCCAATGCTGCTCTAGGGGTTGACCCATGTATAGAATAGAAAGCAATATCGATACCCAGAGTCAAGAGTACAAGGACAATTTTGCGCACATGAAAAAGGCTGTAGCCGAGTACAAAGATCGTCTCGCTTGTGTGCAGGAAGGAGGCCCCAAGAAATACAGGGATTTGCAGAAATCCCGGGGAAAACTCCTCCCCAGAGAGCGATTGGAAAAACTTTTCGACAGAAATACGCCATTTATTGAATTAAGTCCTCTGGCGGCCTGGGATCAGTATGACAATGAAGCGCCGGGAGCCGGAATGATCACGGGAATCGGGATTGTTCACGGCAGAGAAGTGCTGGTGATTGTCAATGATCCGACGGTTAAAGGCGGCACCTATTTTCCGCTGACAATAAAGAAGCACCTCCGGGCTCAGGAAGTGGCTCGGGAGAACAGGCTCCCTTGTATTTATCTTGTCGATTCGGGAGGGATTTTTCTTCCTCTCCAGCATGGAACTTTTCCGGATAAAGAACATTTTGGCCGTATTTTTTACAACCAGGCCCGTCTATCGGCGATGGGCATACCGCAGATCTCCATCGTATTGGGATCGTGCACGGCCGGCGGAGCGTATGTTCCGGCGATGAGTGATGAGACGGTGATTGTAAAGCAGCAGGGAACAATTTTTATTGGAGGCCCCCCTCTTGTCAAGGCTGCCACAGGCGCGGATGTGACCGGAGAAGAATTGGGAGGTGCGGATGTCCACTGCCGTATTTCCGGTGTTTCGGATTATTATGCTCAAAACGATGAACATGCGCTTGAGATTGCCAGAAATATTGTTGAAACCCTTAATCCGGCCAAGAAGTTCGAGTTGGGGATGTCGGAACCCGAAGATCCTTATTATGATCCACAGGAGATCTACGGCATCGTACCCAGAGATGTCAGAAAACCTTACAATATTAAGGATATCATTGCCAGATTGGTTGACGGGAGCCGTTTCCAGGAATTTAAGGAATATTATGGACAGACATTGGTCTGCGGTTTTACCCGAATTATGGGGTATCCTGTCGGAATTGTGGCCAATAACGGCGTTATTTTCTCTGAAAGCGCGGTCAAAGGTGCCCATTTTGTGACCTTGTGTTCAATGCGTAAAATCCCTCTCCTCTTTCTTCAAAATATCACTGGATTCATGGTAGGCAAGCAGTATGAACACGGTGGGATTGCCAAAGATGGGGCTAAAATGGTCCATGCTGTGGCGAATGCCGATGTGCCAAAAATCACCCTTATTGTCGGAGCCTCCAATGGTGCGGGGAACTATGCCATGTGCGGCCGGGCTTATGCCCCCCGCATACTGTGGATGTGGCCCAGTGCTCACGTGAGTGTTATGGGTGGGGAACAGGCTGCCAATGTGTTGGCGACAGTCAAGGCCCAAAGGCTCAAAGAACAAGGAGGGGAACTGACTGAGAAAGAGAGAGAAAAATTGATGTCTCCCATCCTAAAAAAATATGAACTCGAAGGAAGCCCGTATTTCAGCACCAGCCGCATCTGGGATGACGGAATCATCGATCCTCTGGAAACACGGGAAGCCCTGGCTTTGGGGATATCGATGAGCTTGAACGCACCAATTCCTGACTACAAAGTGGGAATTTTCAGGATGTAATATGGATAGATCAGGCTTTAACACGATTATTTATGAGAGACGCGAACAAGTAGCGTGGGTGACGCTTAACCGGCCCGAAGTTCATAATGCGTTTAATGTTGAAATGATCGAGGAAATGACAGAAGTTGTCCATCGAGTGAAAGAAGATGGGGCGGTAAGGGTTGTCGTTCTCACGGGAAGCGGGAAATCGTTTTGTGCGGGCGCGGACTTGAACTGGCTGCGGGAGATTGTCCATTATTCCTTTAAACAAAATCTTGAGGAATCCAGGGCTCTTGCCGATGTTTTGCATCAACTCTATGCGCTGCCTAAACCGACAATCGCCATGGTCAATGGAGCGGCGATTGGAGGAGGAACGGGATTTCTCTCGGCATGCGATATAGCTGTGGCGGCCGAAGAGGCTGTATTTGGATTGAGTGAAGTCAAAATTGGTCTTGTTCCGGCGGCAATTTCTCCTTATGTCTTAAGGAAAATAGGGGAGAGCAAAGCTCGGGAATATTTTTTGACAGGAAAGAGGATTTTGGCCAAAAAAGCTTATGAAATTGGGCTTGTCAATGAAGTGGTTCCTCTGGAAAAACTGAATGAATCGGTGGATCGTTTGATCGAGAACCTCTTGACATCGGGTCCGGAAGCGATGGCCGGCTGCAAAGAATTGATTATGCGAACATCCAACGCCCGAATCGAGGATGTCAAGGAATTTACGGCCAACATGATTGCCAATCTGAGAGTGAGCAAAGAAGGGCAGGAGGGGATGGCCTCCTTTCTAGAGAAACGAAAACCAAACTGGATAAAGAACAAAACATAAATATGTTTAAAAAAATATTGATTGCGAACCGGGGAGAGATTGCATGCCGCATAATTAAAGGCTGCCGGGAGATGGGGATTTCTACGGTGGCAGTTTTTTCAGAGGTGGACCGTAAAAGTCTTCATGTTCAAACTGCAGATGAAGCCGTTTGCATCGGTCCGGCCCCGGCTGTGGAAAGCTACCTCAATGTGGACCGAGTCATTCAGGCTGCTTTGAAAACCGGGGCAGAGGCTATCCATCCCGGATACGGTTTTCTGTCAGAAAATGCGGGATTTTCCAGGCGCTGCGAGGAAAAGAATATTGTGTTTATCGGCCCGAACTCTAAAGCTATGGAACTTGTTGGAGACAAAGTCCGTTCGCGCCAGACTATGGAGAAGGCCGGGATTCCCATCATTCCCGGGATGAAGGGGATTCACGAAAATATCTCAGATTATTCCGCCGATGCCAAAAAAATCGGCTATCCGGTTATGATAAAGGCTTCAGCCGGCGGTGGTGGCAAGGGAATGCGGATTGTTTTAGAGGAAAAAGAACTCAATGAGGCCCTGGAAGCAGGTCAAAGAGAGGCTAAGTCTGCATTCGGTGATGAGTCCGTGTATCTGGAGAAATATATCACGGATTCCAGACATGTGGAATTTCAGGTTCTTGCGGATAATTATGGGAATATGGTTCATCTCTTTGAGAGAGAGTGTTCCATCCAGAGACGGCATCAAAAAATTATCGAAGAATCTCCGTCTCAAGCGCTCGATCCGGCTCTTAGGAAAAAAATGGGAGAGACTGCCCATCAAGTGATGCAGGTTTCCGGATACAACAATGCCGGAACCGTAGAGTTCCTCCTGGATAAGGATAAAAACTTCTATTTTCTTGAAGTGAATGCAAGGCTCCAGGTAGAGCATCCCGTGACGGAGCTGATTTCCGGTGTGGATCTGGTGCATCAGCAGATAAAAATCGCGTTTGGGGAGAAGCTGGCTTTTACCCAGGAAGATCTGGAACAAAAGGGCCATGCCATTGAATGCCGCATCTATGCGGAAGATCCCTCGAACAATTTTCTCCCTTCATCAGGGAAAGTTCTTTTTCTCAAAGAGCCCACCGGTCCGGGAGTCCGTCTAGATGGTGGAATTTATAGTGGATGCGAGGTCCCCATCTACTATGATCCCATCCTGTCCAAATTGATCGTTTGGGCACGGAGTAGAGATCAAGCCTGTCAGAGAATGCTTGAAGCCTTAAACGATTATGTGATTTTAGGAGTCAAGACGTCCATCGGTTTCCTCAAAGATTTAATTGCACATCCTGAATTCCGGTCGGGCAAGACAACGAAATTTTTTATAAATAAACATTTTAAAAACTGGAAAGGAAAGGACAAACCGGAGGATCTGGAAAAGATGGCGGTACTTGTAGCGGCTTTTGATTCCTTAAATGGATCTTATGGGAAAGCAGAATCCTCGGCGCAGCACAAATCAGTATATTCTCCATGGTTTTCACTAGGGAAGTGGCGGATTGGTGGGGGCAGATAAAGTGGAATTTGAATATATTGTTGACGGCCAACTCCGAACAATCTCACTGGAGAAGAAAGGAGACACCTATATTGTTTCTGACGGAGAGGGATTACTCGAAGCCGATATCCAGGCTATCTCATCGAATATCATCTCCATGAAAATAGGGGAACGTTCGGTCCGGGCTTTTGTGGCCAGAGATAAAGACAAACTGTACATACAGCTCGATGGTTTTCAGTTTTTCTTAACAGAACCCTCCCAGTTGGGGGATGGATTCCAGCGCGGGGATGAACAATCAAAAGAGGATATGCTTCTGGTCAAATCACCGATGCCGGGCAAGGTTATTAAGATAAATGTTGCCGAGAAGGACGAGGTTCGAAAGAACCAGACTCTGGTGATCGTAGAAGCTATGAAAATGGAGAATGAGATCAAGGCTTCAATAGACGGCACCGTGAAAAAAATCTACTGTTCACCCGGAGACCTTGTCGAAACCCAAAACCCCCTCATCGAATTAGAATAAATTGGGGCCTGGCTTTGAAATAATTAAAGGGACATCATACTTAATTCGGACAGAATTAAGTATGATGTCCCTTTAATTATTTCAAAGCCAGGCCCCGAAAAATGCAACGGAATAGGGGATAAAAGAGTTTGAAAGAAATGAGAATGGACGAACAAGAGCTGATACTACTCGTGCAGAAAGGAGATGAAATGGCTTTTTCTGAGATCGTCCATGCTTACAAGGATAAGATCACAAATTTCCTCTGGCAGTTGACAGGAGATTATCAAAAAGCAGCCGAATTGGCACAGGAGACGTTTTTGCGAGTTTATTTTAAGGCGAACAAGTACAAACCTATTGCCCCGTTGTCTTCATGGATATATACCATTGCATCAAACCTTGCCAAAACAGAGATGAAAAAAGCGAGGCGAATGCCCACCGTGTCCTTTGATGATGTGCAGAATGCTCTCTCTGAAAAGAACGATTTAGTGACTAATCCACGGAACTCGGAACTCAAGAGGAACTTGAAAAAGGCCCTCGATAATCTCCATCCTCGCTACAGAGTCCCGGTCATTTTGAAAGATATAGAAGGTTTTTCTCAGGATGAGATTGCAGAGATAATGAAAAAGCCTGTCGGAACGATAAAGGCGAGAATCAGTCGTGGTCGCAATCACTTAAAAAAAGAACTGGAAAAGGATTCATTCACCTTGTCTTTTTTTGTAAAAAATGAGGAGTGTAAAAATGGAAGCGTATGAACTTCTAAAAAGATTAGAGACAGTCAAGGCCCCATCCGATTTCGAGCAGAAGATGATGGCACAGTTGTCTTTGAGAAAAAGAAAACATGTCCGATCCAGAACTCTGCGCGTTTCCTTGACAGGAGCATTGGCCGGAGGCATTGCCGTGCTGCTTGCTATCAATTTTTTCATTCTTCCCGGCCAAGGTCCTGCCCGCATTTCAAGTCCTGAAATGGATTTAGCTTCTAGTGCTCTATATGGTGAACGATTTGCGGCAGGAGAAAGTATCTCCATCATTGAAACTGTGGATTATGCAAGCGAGATTCGGACTTTAACCAATGAAGTGCCGACTGTTTATATACTAGAGCAGGTCTCATGGACCACCGATACAAAGATTAAATATTAAGGAGGCCAATACAAAATGAAAATGAGAACAAAAGTGATATTGGGTTTGTCGGCATTAATACTCATGCTTTCTTTCAATATGTATGCATCACCCAACGCTTATGAAGAAACAGATATGACAAAGATCACCAAAAAGGTCTTTCCTTCGGTCGTGAGAGTCGAAGTGCGGAGTGTGATCAGGAAAGTCGCCACAGGTGTTGTTCTGGATAAAGAAGGACATATCGTCACGACGGCTCTGGTATCTCCCCGTGATGAAACTATTTATATCATCACTTCAGAGGGACAGAAAATCGAGGCTGATTTTTTAGGCATGGATTCCGAGACTCATCTGGCGGTTTTAAAAGCAAAAAAAGGAAAATTCACACCTATTGCCATGGGAAATGCAAAAGATGTTTCCCCTGGTGCCTGGGTGGGTGTCGTGGGGATGTCTCTTGAAGGTAGTTCTCAGGTGACACAGGGAATTGTCAGTTCTGTCGGTGATGACGTTCTCCGTTTGAATGTCTGGGTCTGGAAAGGAGCCAGCGGCAGTCCCGTTGTTAACGACAAGGGTCAAATGGTGGGCTTGCTCAGAGGAGTTTATAGTGATGCAGCCCCTGTAATCATCCAAATGCGCGGAAGGCAGATTCCCAATGCCGGCTATACGATGAGCCGGGTTGAAGCCCCTTCAACCGGACTGGCTGTTGCTGTTCCCCTTTCCATCGTGAAGAATATTTCCGCTGAAATTAAGGAAAAAGGCAAAGTAGAAAGAGGCTGGCTCGGCATCAGTATTGGAGAGGACGAAAAAGGGAATGTGGGTCTGCTTGAAGTGGAAAAGGATTCACCGGCCGAGGCGGCCGGACTCGAAGTGGGAGATGTCATCCGCGAATTTGACGGAAAGACTGTCAACAGCAGCGGAATGCTTGTCACTGAAGTCAGAAAAAGAAAACCCGGTGATACCATTACTATAAAAATCGAAAGAGAAGACAAAACTCAAAAGGTAAAAGTGACTTTGGGTGAATACACAAGGCAGGATATCTGGAAGGAATTTGAAGTAAAATTCCCCTCTCTCTTTAGGATTCCCGAATCCGTTCCATTTGAGGAAGGCATTCCCAGGGTGTTTCGGTTTCCAAGTGAGGGGAGAGTGCCCGGTGCTAAAATACAAAGATGGGCTCCCTTTGAAAGCCGGAAGTTTATCGGCATTTACCTCGAAGAACTGAACGAAGAACTTTCCGCCTATTTCGGATTCAAGGATGGAGTAGGCATCCTTATTTCGAAAATCGAGGAGGGCAGTCCTGCTGAGAAGGCTGGATTGAAAGTTGGAGACCTTGTCATTTCAGCCGATGGTACTCGGGTGCAGTCAATAGAAAATCTTAGCGGGTTGATTCAGGAAAAAGAAAAAGGCAGCACAATTAGGCTCGAAATCCTCCGGGATAAGAAGAAAATGACCGTTGACGTAGAGGTTGATGAAGAGGACTTAGACAGCCGCCAGTTATTTCCGAGACAGTTGAAACAGTTTACGGATTCCTGGGGTAATTCTTCAGAAATTAGAATCATGAATATGTATCGGGGCAATAAAGTGTAGACTTGCTCTTTATGTCCATCTCTCATAGGAGATGGGGGCTTTGCTCTCATCTCCTTTTTTTTTATTTTTTACCCCAAGGGGGCGAACCGATCTTGCCACATCTGCTTCGTTACGACACATTCGCGGTGGAAAACCACAGCTTCATGTGCCGATGCCTCGCATCTGCAGCCACCTCGGTCGTGAATAATTGAAGAAAAAAAATATCGACACCTCGGCCCGTGAATAATTCAAAAGGGGAAAATGTTGACACTAGATTAAAGATTCAGCCATTGTTTGCGGAAAGTTTCTAATTCCTTTTTTGATAGATGGCTGTGTTCCTTTTCATTTTTTTGGAGCCGCTGTCTTATGGCCTCATAAAGTATGATACCAACTGAGACCGAAAGGTTGAGGCTCTGCGCCATTCCGAACATAGGAATTTTAACCACATAATCAGACAACTCTAACGCTTGGTCCGATATCCCTCCTGCCTCATTGCCAAAGACTAGTGCCATAGGTTGCGTGTAGTCAAGATCAGTGTAAGGCAGTGATTTATCGCCAAGTTGTGTGGCAGCAATTTTAAATCCCTGTTTTTTAAGCTGCTTAAGGCATGTTCGGGTGGATGAATAGTGTTTGAAATGCAGCCATTTTTCTGCTCTTGTGGAGATGGCTTTGTTGACGGGGAACGGTTTTCTGTCCGCAGAGATGACATCTATGTAAAGCACTCCTGCGGCATCACATGTCCGGACCACAGCGCTGGCATTATGGGTATTGGTGACCTCTTCCAAAACGACATGCAGATCGGGCTGACGGAAGGATAGAACCCTATTAACTTTTTCCGCTCTCTCTTCTGTAGGCATGGCAGAAATATAGCACAAAACTCGAGTTTGTTCTATTTGACAAAATGGATTATTTCAGTAGAATAGAGAATTCCTATGTAGGAAGGAAGACAAGTGAAAAGCCTAAAGATCCGATACTCTTATTATTATGACTCTTATTATTATAAGAGAATGGGTCTTTAAGGATTCTTCCTTCGACATAATTCCCAGCTAAGAATCAAGAAAGGCCCTTTTCTCTGGATGGAGAGAGGGCCTTTTTTTTTGGAGGTGAAAAATGGAGAAGAACACTTATGTTTTGCAGGCTGTACGGGGTGCCGTTCAGGTACAAACAAATACGGTTGAAAAAATCCTTGAATCAACAATCCAATTGATGAACGAAATTGTATCCGCGAATCGTCTGGAGCCAAAAGAAATTATCAGTGCTTTTTTCACAACGACCCAGGACTTGAATGCAGAATATCCTGCTGCTGCACTGAGGAAAATGGGTTGGGGACACATTCCGGCACTCTGTGCACATGAGATGAATGTTCCAGGAGGAATGCCGATGGTCCTCCGTGTGCTGATTCACTGTACTGTCAAGAAAAAAAATGGTTCCGTCGTTCACCAGTATCTGGGACGTACGGCTGAACTCAGACCCGACTTAAAAGGAGACGTACAATGATAATTGTCATGAAAACCTCTGCGACACCAAAGGATATCCAAACAGTCATCAATAAAGTGGAAAAAATGGGAGTCAAATCTCACTTATCCGAAGGAAAGGAAAAAACGATCATCGGTCTTGTGGGAGACGTGGCATCAATTTCAACATCACAAGTACAGAATTTTGAGGGGGTGGAAAAGGTCCTTCGGGTTTCCAAGCCTTTTAAGTTAGCCAGCCGTGAGTTCAAACCCGAAAAAACAGAAGTAAAAATAAATGGTAAAAGTTTTGGACAAAAAAGAATCATCCTTATCGCCGGACCATGCGCGGTGGAAAGCCGGGAACAGATTTTGGAAACAGCCATAATGGTAAAGGAGGCCGGTGCCAGTATTTTAAGAGGAGGTGCTTTCAAACCGCGGACCTCTCCATACAGTTTTCAAGGCCTCAAGGAGAAGGGCCTGGAGTATTTAGCCGATGCAAAAGAGAAGACCGGCCTCTCCATTATCACAGAAGTCATGTCTCCGGAACAGGTCTCGCTCGTTGGAGAAGTTGCCGATATCCTCCAAATCGGTGCGAGAAATATGCAAAATTATGCTCTCCTCGAAGCGGTGGGAAAAAATCCTAAGCCTGTTCTGCTGAAGAGAGGGATGATGGCCACTCTAGAGGAACTTCTCATGGCGGCCGAATATATCCTCTCCAACGGAAACAGCAATGTCATCTTGTGTGAACGAGGAATCCGAACATTTGAGAGATACACGAGAAACACACTGGATATGAGTGCTGTTCCTCTTTTGACAAAACTTTCTCATCTTCCTGTCTGTCTCGATCCCAGCCATGCAACAGGAGTGAGAGATCTTGTGCTTCCTCTTTCTAAAGCGGCTGTGGCGGCCGGAGTAGATGGGCTGCTTATAGAAGTCCATCCAAATCCTGAAAAAGCATTAAGTGATGGAGCTCAAAGCCTGAATTTTGATGAATTCAGCATATTAGTCAATGAACTCAAGTCATTGGCGAAAGCCGTAGGCAGGGAAGTCTGATGCTCAACTCCATGAATGATTGGACTATAGCGGTTATCGGAGTCGGACAAATAGGCGGTTCATTCGCTCTCGCCTTAAAAGAGAAACGGATCGGAAAAAGGATAATAGGTGTTGACAGGGAAGACAATGTCGAAGGTCTCCGAGTTTCAGGTATTCTGGATGAGGTGACATCAAATTTGAAGGAGGGGATAAAAGATGCCGATCTGATCTTCCTGTCGACTCCCGTATTAACCATCCTTGAGATGCTTCCGGGCATCATATCCCTGATGAAACAGACTTGCGTTCTTCTGGATTCCGGCAGTACTAAAAAGCAGATCACTGATATAATGAAAAGATATCCGGACAAATATCTTATCGGCGGCCACCCGATGACAGGGAGAGAGGACTCTGGTTTTGCCGCAGCGGATCCTGAGCTTTTTAAAGGCAAAATATTTTCTCTTTCCTTCCCCACAAAAAAAGGTGAAATGGCCAAAAACCTTGTCTGTCAGATACTGGAAAGTATCGGAGCCATACCGAATGTCATTGATAGTGAGCATCATGATGTTTTGGTGGCCATGACGAGCCATCTTCCCTATGTTTTGTCCCTCACTCTTTCAACTCTGGCCGAAGAACTATTTGAAGAAGACAAGATGTTCCAAAGGTTTGTCGCCAGCGGCTTTTTAGGGGCTACCAGACTTTCCGGTACTCAAGAAGACATGGGAGCCGGAATGCTCAAAACAAATTCAAGAAATATCACTAAAATGATTGAGATGTTTCAGGCAAGACTAGAAAGGATGAA
>JAZFSR010000012.1:0-6303 GCA_036446295.1 Candidatus Aminicenantaceae bacterium | reverse complement strand
CTCTGTTTCGTTGAGATCTTTTCCAACAAGCTTTTTGTTTTTAACTAAATCCACTCCCAGAAGTGTAAATTCCAGATTCAGATTTTTCATAACGGCCCGGGTTGTGGTTCCAGGCCCTATGATATAGTACCAGTCGTCTTCCATATTCCCGGCGACTTCGTGAGCGATAGATTCATGAACATACCCTTCGCTTACAGATGAGCCCGCCTTTAATCTCTGCAAAAGTTTCTTTTCCCACGGAATCTTTAAGTACCCATAGAGTTTGGCAAAAAGATGACCCCGCCTGAATTCTTCTTCATCGATATCCATGACTTCAGCTTCGCGGACATTTTGTATCCGGCCCAACACATAGAGAGAAGTCAATTCTCCGGCACTCAGTGGATTCAAAGCGAAGACGGCAGAATGGATTTTTACTCCTGTGGGAATCCCAATTACCGTGATCTCGCTGCCCACCGCACTATAAATATCCCTTGCCGTCCCATCTCCTCCGGCAAAAAGAAGGACGTCCACTTTCGCATCCAGCATAGCCTTAGCTGCAGTTTTAGTATCCTCGGAAGTTGTGTTTTCTTCGGATGGAGATCCGATGATTCCCGGAGAAAACCCGCACTCTCTGGCAGTTTTCTCTCCCATTTTCCCGCTGTAAGTGAGCAGCATTAGATCAGAAACAGTTTTAGACAAAACGCCAAGAGCTTCCTTAGTCCTCAACTCTGACTGAGGAATGGCTCCCAGTTTTACAGCTTTTTCCAGGATGTGTTGTCCGTCCGTTTTTTTTAGTCCGACACGACCACCCATGCCAGCGATGGGATTAATGATCAAACCGATTTTTTTCATTTCTTTGCTAAATTCTAGCACAAATTTCCTTTGATTTTTATTCTCAAGTTGTTTTTGTAGTGATATACTCATTATTAAAATGGATTATTCACGAATCGAGGTTGCTGCAGATGCGAGGCATCGGCCCATGAAGCTGTGGTTCTTCACCGCGAATGGGCAGTAACGAAGCAGATGTGGTAAGATCGGTTCGCCCTTCAGGGTAAAAAATGTCGACATTTGATTTAAGCTAGCTAACTTAGAAAGCAAGACATTGAGATATTGCTATATAGTATGATTTAAATCGATATTATTTAAGATAATTGAATGTGTCGACAGTTTTTATGAATAAGGAGGCGAGAATGATCCATCATTATTCCGATAATACGCCGGGAATGACCCGAAGATCGTTACTCAAAGGACTGGCCCATGGAACGGCCGCAGGAATGCTTCTGCCCTTCATCGATTTAGGGCAGACGGAATCGTCTTATGATCTCTTAAAACGCACAGCCGCCGCACTCGATCAAAAGAAAGCAGCCGGAGACGAGAGATTCTGGACGATGGTCAAGGATCAATTTCTGATCAGAAAAAACCTCATCATGATCAATGCGGCCAATCTCTGTCCGGCACCGGCGGTCGTCCAAAGCAGGGTGATCGAGCTGACAAAGAATGTGGACAGCGATCCCTCATCTGCTAATCGCGCGAAATTCTCTGAATTGAAAGAAAAGTCTCGCACTGCATTAGCGGAATACGTGGGTGCAGAAAGCGACGAAATCGCTATCACAAGAAATACAAGCGAGGGCAATAACTTTGTTATCAACGGCGTGACTCTTGGAAAAAATGATGAAGTGATTATCTGGGATCAGAACCACCCCACAGCTAACATCGCTTTTGATGTCCGGGCCGAACGCTACGGATACAGTGTTATTAGGGTCAGCACTCCTGATAATCCGGAAGGTCCGGATGATCTGATCAAACCTTTTGTAGATGCGATGACGTCCCGCACTAAAATGCTGGCTTTTTCACATGTCTCCAATGTCTCAGGAATCAGGCTTCCAGCTAAAAAGCTGTGCTCGATTGCCAGAAAAAATAGTTTCCTAACTCTTGTTGACGGCGCCCAGACATTCGGCACCCTACCTCTGGAACTTCATGATATGGGCTGTGATTTTTTTACATCCAGCTCACATAAGTGGTTCTGCGGTCCCAAAGAGGTTGGGATTCTATATGTCCGTCGTGACAGAATTAAGTCTCTCCATCCGAGTCAGGTCGGAGTCGGTTGGGAATCCGCTGTAAAAGGAGGCGCACGGAAGTTTGATAATCTCGGGCAGCAGGACGATTCCCGCATATCGGCGATGTTCGAAGCGGCCCAGTTTCACAACACTCTGGGCAAACAGAGGATCTTAACGCGAGCCAGAATGCTGGCAGATGCTGTAAAAGACGGTCTCAGGAAAAAAATCCCCAACGTCAAGTTCATAACTCCGATGAATCATGCTATGAGCTGGGGTGTTGTCATCTTTGAAATACCAGGCCTCGATTCCAGAAAAGCCCTGGAAGTTCTTTATGGACAGCACGGCATCGGATGTGCAGCCATGGGTCCCAACATCCGGTTTTCACCGCACTTCTACAATCCGCTCTCAGAGATCAATAGAGCCGTCGATGCGGTCGCCCGGCTTACTTAAGTGTGACGGGCTTCGCGCCGCCTAAGTATATCCCGTTAAAGACAAAATTAAACGTGCCGTGCGGTTGTGCGCGGAACAGGACTTCGGGTCCAAAGAGAAAAAGCTGTCCCTTACCGACTTTAGCTTCTGCCACAGCCACTCCACCATAGAGCTGATCCTGTCCCCAAGCCCATCCGCTCCGCAGTGGTTTATCGCTGTCAAACCAGGCGATGGATGTAAATCCTTTTTTATCCGCCTCTACTTGGGGACGCATGACTCGACTGTTGCTGAAGAATACATCGATCCTGTCATCCAAACCATACGCTAGCGGATGCTGGTTGTTGACTCTGACTTCCAGGATAGAGCTTGGGACAAAATACACATCTCGTCCAAGAGAATTACCATTTTGATCGACCATATGATTTCCGACCGGAACACCGGCGTGTTGCGCCAGAGCAGTGGACGAACCAATGGTTATAACCGTTCCTCCCTCGTTGAGAAATTCAAGGAGTTTAGGGATGGTTTTATCGGGAGTAATATTTCCTACCATATGGTGATATTCAGCAGGAATATTATCTAGATTTGGAGTTCCTCCGAATCCTCTCCCACCAAATTGGGACGCTCGACTGTTTCGAGGAGCGGGTATGGCTCCACTGACAAAAATAAGCACATCGAACTGGCTTTTCAGATTGCCCTCATCGAGTTTAGGAGGATAGACCACTTCAAAAGGAAACTCATACTGCTCGAGAAGCCATCTCGTCCATCCTGATGGCATGGATCCACCGTAACGATCCCAAAGACCGATCCGGACCGGGTTTATCTGCAGGGCAGAAACGTTGGGAACAGAAGGCGTTCCATAGAAACTGACACCTAGTTCTTTGGACATTCCCTCAAGTTTCTTAAGTGTTGATGACCTGGCTTCGATATAGATTGTTCCCACAGGAAAAGTCTTGTCATTGAGCACATAAGATTTTTTTAGCCAATAAACTTTATTACTATCGGCGAGAAGCCTATTGGTGACGACAGAGGAGTCATTGAAAGCATGATCAAGAAAAAATCCTATGGCTCCCCTTGCATTGTTTACTTTGCCGGTTAAAGGTTTAGCTAAGCCATTTATTTCCTGGAATGGACCTTCGAATCCCTCAAGAATCCGGTCAAATTCGATTCCCATCTGGAAGGCCAATGTGTAACCGGCATTGTCATAGGGCGGCCGCGGGGGGCCACCTTCGTACATAAAATCATTAGGATGATCCTGTGGTTCAAACATATCCATGACATGAGGCCTGAATGCCTGGGCCGCTTTAACAATGTAAGAGCCTGCCGGATAATTTTTTCCTGCAACTTCAAATCCTCGACTGGCTTGATGAACAACAACTCCATTTTTTATAAGTGTATTGACAAACTTTGTGGCTGTTGGAAAGTCGGATTGATCGGAAGGAAGGATAAATCCGCGTGGATCTCTGTTTTCAGGTTTCCGGAAAAGTTCAAACTGTTTTTTAGTAATTCCACGGCTCCGCCCACCAAAGCGTGAAGCCGCTTGTTGATTTGATGGTGAAGCTTGACTCACCTCAGCTTTGACTGCATCAACAATTTTTGGGTGAATGGTCCAGTTATCCTGGCTTCCTCTTTCGATACTGTTTCGGCCCATGATGTAGCGATTATAAAGGAATGTTTCCCTGTAACGTGACGCAAGGTCAATGATGGCTTTATCCATGGTGATGGAATATTCAATGGCTTCACTGAAATGGAAGGTTTTTGGCGAAATGGGAAAAGGAGAATCCATGCTCTTGAGCATGCGGTCCGGAACGATGTTGAGTTCTACCGGAGTGGGATTTCCCTTTATTTCGGTCAGTATGCCGATCTGGTTGTGAAAATAGCCCGTTGTCCGGACATTGCCGTTAAACCAGGTGGAGTAGCTTGAAACATTGCGCATGCCGCTTCCAGGTTTTCCCTCAGCAATAAGACGCGAATGCATGGCCGCACCAACCTGTTCGATTCCAATGATAAGTAGAGGATCGAAATTGTAGTTGGGTGGATCACGGAACGGAGGGACAAAAACAACCAAACCACTCGGTCCGGTCTGGTGATGGTTGTACATGATCTGTGGATACCATTCGCGGTACATGATTTTGTTCATGTTGATTGTTTCAGGTTGGGTAGCCATATAGGAGTCGCGGTTGTTGTCGTGTCCGACATATTTTTGATAGAGCCTCGGTAGTGATCGTGTGGATCTTTTTTTAGGATCGGAGTCTTTCATATACCAATCGGATACCAGCTCCATCCCATCAGGATTGGCATGAACCGCCAGTATAATCACATCATCGAGAAACCGCATGGTCTCTCTGTCATCACGGCTGACCATTTGATACACAATCTCCATCAACTGGTGCGAACCGACAACTTCAGTGGCGTGCAGTCCCCCATCGATCCAGACAACGGCTTTTCCTTCTACAGCAAGCTTTCTGGCATCTTCGTCATTTAGTCCTTTTGCCAACGCTAACCGCGCCGAAATGTCTTTGTAGCGGTCGAGTTTTTTGTGGTTTTCTGGTGAAGTGATTATAGCCATCCACTGCGGGCGGTCCTCGGCTGTCCGCCCTATCTCCACAAGTTTCATTCGGGGAGATTCCTTGTCCAGCGTTTTCCAGTATTTTGTCAGCTGAGTGTATGTAATGAGTGTATAGTCATCCCCGATATTAAAACCGATCTGAGCTTTAGGTTCAGTGACATTTTGGTCGGCGTTTACCAGTTGGGGCAAAGCAAAAACAACCAAAACAAATGCAAACAGGATAAACTTTGACAGAGAAGTTTTTTTCATTCCATCCTCCCTTATTTCTTTAAAAACCGGTTGATAAATTCAAATGTTCGGTTATATCCATCCATGCGGTTCTTATACAGCAGAAATTCATGAGGTTCATCCGGAGCTATCATCAGTTCAATGTGGACATCTCCCTTGGCTCTTAATTTCTGGACTAAATCCACCGTCTGTTGAAAAGCCACATTCCGGTCATCATCTCCATGCAAAAAGAGTACAGGTGACGTCCAGGTCTTTATGTCCGCAACCGGTGATGACTCAAAAGCCAGTTTGCGTTGTGCCTCAGACATGTTTCCTCTTCTCGACCAGTCGTGAACTCCGGCCAGATCTACACCCACTTTATAAATATCCGAATTTCTGGCCAGCGACATGGCTGTCAGTAGGCCACCGTAGGATAGTCCCCATTTTCCAATCCTGTCTGCATCTACCTCGGGCCGGTTCTGGAGATACTTGGCTCCTGCCAGCACATCCTGGTATTCGGCTGCACCCCTCCTGCCGGTATTAGGTGCATTACGAAAAGATCGTCCGTATCCAATACCGCTGCGGTAGTTGATAGAAATTACCGCGTAGCCATGGTTGGCAAAATACTGATTAACGCCATAGGCTTCAGAATAGAACTCCATGTAGTGCCATCCAAAAAGCATCTGACGAATCGGTCCTCCATGTGTATAAACAACACCCGGAAGATTATCTCCGGGTTTCGCCCCTTTAGGGAGAAACAGCTGGCAGGCAATCTCGAGTCCATCCGGAGCTTTTATGATCACAAGTTCAGGGGTAACAAGCTCATCCATAGGATATTCCGAAGGAAGATTTTCAGGAGCCACTACTTCGATCTTTCCGCCGTTGGACGGAACAGTCGCAATGGAAGTGGGATGCAAAGCCGTAGCATAGAGAAAGGCCACCTTGTCTCCGGATCCCAGAGCAACCGGATAGGTGCCTATGGTGGCACCTTTTGTCAGCTGAACAGGTTTACCCCCCGCTGTTGGGACTTTCCAGATATGCCGTCCGTGGATATCCGCCAGATTT
>JAZFSR010000011.1:0-4339 GCA_036446295.1 Candidatus Aminicenantaceae bacterium | reverse complement strand
ACAAAAATTCTTTCTTTTTCATCGACGAAAATATCTTTAAACGCCGGGAAATGGCTTGGCAGCTTAAGTTCATATCCGGCTTGAATGGGCTCAGCATATCTTTGTTCATACATCTCTTTATCTTTTTCGGTAAATCTTAAGGGATTTGAGTCTTTTATAATCCTTTTTATCAGCACTCCTTGAGGATTAAGGATCTGGAGCACATATTCTTTTGAATCTCCCCAGATAATATTATCGCTTGGAGAGACATCACAGTAACAAGACGTTTTTCCGATATCGAATACTCCTCTTTTTCCCTGCTTTTCCTCTGCGATTGTTTTTATTATATTGAAGTCCGGATCATACTTTTGAAAGATTTTTCCCCCAACCGGAGGGGGCGCCAGGGAAACCATCCCGATAAAATTTCCATATGAATCCATTTTAATAAGAAGAGAAAATCCTGTTCGCCCTGAGACATCTTGTCTGAGAAAGTCCCCATTGAGAGCATAAAAGAGGAGGCGTCGAGCCCCCCGGTCCTGGACAAGCAGTTCATTTTTTGAAGTGATTTGAATGCAGTACGGCATCTGCATTTCCCCGGGGCCCTGTCCTCTTCTCCCGATTGTTCTTATATATTGACCATGTCTATCGAAGACTTTTATGTGGGCGGAAACCGAGTCGGCAACATATACATTTTCTTCATCATCGACATCGATTGAACTAATCCTGGAGAACATGTATTCCACTTGTCCTTCTGCACGGCCGATAGACAGATCCTCCGTGAGGCTAAAAATATCTTCTCCGTAAATCGGTTCCTTTGGATTCTTGATAATTATAACGCCATCTTTTTCTTCAATTGTCCCCTTCCAAATGGTTTTTTGCTGTTGGCAAAAGATGAACAACAATATGAATCCTATAATGAGGATAAATAAAAGGTGTTTTTTCAATCTCCCCTCCAAAATTTCTCCTGTTTATCCATAATACGATTATTATCGACAGGACGTTTATTCAAAGAATGGAGAGGACCTGTTCAAGAGAGGGTTTTTCAAGTATCTCCTTTTACATGGACTGAAAAAAACTGAACCTACTCATACATCAGCGAATCAGCAGGATTGGCAAGTGCGGCCTTTATGGACTGGAAGCATACCGTAAGCATCGCAATAAAAAGAGTGAGTACACCGGCAGTCACAAATATCCAAACTTGAAGCTGCATGCGGAAGGCAAAATCATTCAGCCATCCCTTCATTACAAAATACGACACAGGCCAAGCCACAAAATTGGCAATGCAGATTAGAATCAGGAATTCTTTCATCAGAAGTCCTGTGATATTGGGGACAGTGGCTCCCAACACTTTTCGGATACCAATTTCCTTGGTCCTCTTTTCCGCTACAAATGAAGCAAGCCCGAATAGTCCCAGGCACCCGATGAAGATGGCAAGCCCGGCACAAACACCAAAGATTTTTCCGAACCGCTGCTCGGTTTCATACACTTCGAAAAACCTTTCGTCCAGGAAGCTGTATATAAATGGCTGATGGGGTAAAAACTCTTTCCACTTGCTGCGCAAAAGTTCGATCGTCTTTGCAACTTCATCGGTTTTAAACCTGAATGATATATTGTTTGCATTTCTTCCAAGGAACATGATCAAAGGGGCTATCGAGTTTCTAAGAGAATCGAAATGAAAATCTTCCACAACACCGATAACTTTATAGGTCTGGGAGTCTCCTTCATTAGAAGTGAATCGGGTAAGCCTTTGTCCAAGTGGATCATCATACCCATACTGTTTGACAGCCTGCTGGTTTATGATAGTTGCCTCGGTATCTGTTGAATAGTCGCGCGAGAAATTCCGCCCTTTTTCGATTTTCATGCCCATGGTTTGAATGTAGTCGTAATCAACCTGCCAGACCTGGATACTGGCTGTTCTGGGATCGTCAAAATTTCCATCAGGAAAAACCATAGTAGAGTTCCGGTTAGATGGCACAGGCAGATACCCGGAAATAGAGGCGTTTACGATCTGTGAATATTTCATCATTTCTTCTTTGAATATCTCGGCCTGATCGCCTAGGAGATAAGAGTCTTCCAGAATAGCGACCTGTTCCTTTTCGAATCCCAGATTCTTGTTCTGGATGTAATGCAGCTGATTGTAGACCACTATAGTGCCTATTATAAGGATGATGGATGCTGCAAATTGGAACACCACAAGCCCTGAGCGCAGGAGTCCGGTCTTGACTCCAGTCCGGACCTGCCCCTTGAGCACATTGACCGGTTGGAAAGCGGAGATAAAAAAGGCCGGATAGCTCCCAGCAAAAAGCCCAGTAAGAATCGTCACACCCAAAAGAGAGCCGATCATAGGAAGCGACAGAAGTCCGAAAGAGCTCAAGGCCTTCCCCGAAAGCCGGTTAAAAGAGGGGAGAGCCAGCATAACCAAGATTACAGCAAAGCCTAGAGAAATCAGGCTTAGGAGCATGGACTCTGTCAAAAACTGCTTGATAAGATCCTTTTTGTATGAACCCAAAACTTTTCTGATCCCGACTTCCTTGGCCCGCCCTGAAGCACGCGCCGTCGAAAGGTTCATAAAATTTATGGAGGCAATGATAAGGATGAAAAATGCGATTGCCGAAAAGACATAGACATATTTAATATCGCTGTTTGGCTCCAGCTCCGCGTCCATATCGGAGTGGAGATGGATGTCTTTTAGGGGAATGAGAGACAGATCCATGGCCATATTCTGGCTTGTTATCAGTTCTTCCATGGTTTGGCCCAGAATCTGCTGGACCTGAGGCCCCATGTATTTGAGGAGAATATCAGGGAATTTTGCCTCAAGGGCCGGAATATCAGCATTTTCGTTTATGAGAAGATATGTCTGGAAATTCTGGCTGAGCCAAGACAGGCTACGGCCCTCTTCCAATGACGACATGGAAAGCATCACATCAAAATGAAAATGCGAATTATGGGGGATATCCTCATAAACTCCTGTCACCATGTAATCTGTTTCATTATTTATCTTAACGATCTTCCCTACAGGCTCCTCATCCCCAAAATATTTCTCCACTGTGGACTGGCTTAAGACCAGGGTGTTGGGTTTTTCTAGGGCAGTCTCAGGATTTCCTTTGATCAAAGGGATCGTAAACACTCTGAAAAAAGACGCGTCCGCGAATATGACCCTCTTTTCTTTAAAACTGATATCTTCATACTGGATGATGCGGCTTCCCCTGTCTCGAAAGCGGACAGCATCTGTGATTTCCGGAAATTCATTGATGAAAACCTGAGCTGTCGGAGGTGCGATTACGGCGATGTCCGCTTCCCTTCCGCCCATCCGAAAGAACATGTTGACCCTGTATATTTGGTCTGCATTTACGTTGAACCGGTCGTAGTTCAGTTCATCCTGAATATACAACAGGATCATCAGACTGCAGGCCATTCCTGTGGCCAATCCAAGGATATTCAAAAAAGTGTAACCCTTGCGTTTGAGAAGATTCCGCATGGCTGTCTTGAAATAATTTTTAAACATGTGTCGTCACTTTATCTTTTGATAGGACTCTCTCTTTAAAACGAATATTTTTATGATAAAGTTCACTCCATGCGAAAGAAACTTCATTTGCCATTTATGGGTTGAATTGAAGCGATGAATAGTTTATTCTGATCTTTCAATAAAATGAAGTGAAAATAAAAATGCTATTAAGAAACCAAAAATTACAAATGTGTGTGTGCTTGATACTTGTTATGTTTATGGTATCTTCGATCTCCTTTGCTCTGGGGAATCAAGACGAGGAACTCCAGAAAAAATACGCTGCAATCCTTGGTGAATACGAGTTTGATCTAAGCGAATTTGGCGGCGAACCCATTGTTGTAGAATTCCGCGTTGATTCCGGATCTCTTTGGGCAGATTCCGGCGATGGGCAACCCACCACTTTAGAGCCCATAGGGGATGAACCATATGAATTTACCGCTGATGATCCTGAGTCAGGTGCTCTGGAAATTAAATTCGTAAAAGATGATGAAGGCAAATACACGATTTGCACTATTGCACTTCTTGATCAGGGTGCAGAGATATCGGGAAATAAAATAAAGCAATAATTCTCTCTTATTTCTATTTATTATTTCGAATCCAGCATGGGGTCCTGGCGGATGACAATCGAACTTGTGTAGGCCTTCCCGTTGTAGGTCATCTTGACCAAATATTCTCCGGGTTTTGCAGGAGATCCTCTGAGTCCTCCACCCCGCCTGAATCTTCCGGAACCTGATGCTCTAGAGACTTTCGACTGAAGCAATCTTATCTTTGTCAGATCCGTCCCCACTTCCTCGAATTCCTTTTTTAGCGCTCTAATTTGTTCTACCTGGGGACCTGAAGCTTGAGACAACGTAC
>JAZFSR010000010.1:0-2597 GCA_036446295.1 Candidatus Aminicenantaceae bacterium | reverse complement strand
CTCCTTATCCCAACAAATATTTTTACAGAAAAAATCCTTGGCTTTGGAACATATAAAATACCGACCGGGAGTATGGAGCCGACTCTCTCTATAAAGGATTATCTGATTTCAGATTTAACATATTTTAGAAAAAACGAACTTCAAAGAGGAGATTTAGTCGTATTCCAATACCCAAAAGATCTATCCAAAGACTTCCTCAAACGAGTCATCGCTAAAGAGGGCGAAAAAATTGAAATAAAAGACAAGCAGGTCTACATAAACGATGAACCGATTACAGAGGACTATAAAGTCCATAACGACGAACGGATTTATACAAGAAGCGAGAATCAACAAAATAATGATTATCTCAGGGATAATTTTGGTCCATCGATTGTCCCTTCCGGTTACTGCTTTGTTTTAGGGGATAACCGTGATAACTCCTCTGACAGCCGTTTCTGGGGATTTTTACCTGTTAAGAATATAAAGGGAAAACCGCTCTATATTTATTGGGCCAAGGATAAGAAACGGATCGGCAAGACGATAAAGTAATAAGGGAGAGTCCTGGTGTCACAAGTGCTATAAAGCCGAAGTTTTGAAGCTGCGCTTAATTTCCCTAAATTTTCCTCCCATCTTGACACAAGAACATCGAAAATGATTGGATAATGTCACTATGAAAGTATTACTCATCTACAACAATATGGCCGGCCACAAGCGGGCCAAAAAAATGCTCCCCGAAGTGGAGTCTAAATTTAATGAAAAGAATATCTCGTTTGATCTATGCATGACCGACTATCCCGAACATGCTGTAGAGATTGTCCGTAATGCTGATTTCAGCCAATATGACGGTGTCGTGGCGGCAGGGGGAGATGGAACTCTTTTTGAAGTGATCAATGGCTACTACCAGAATCCTGCTAAAAAGACGATCCCACTTGGAATTCTTCCAGTCGGTACCGGCAATGCATTCGCCAAAGATCTCGAACTCGATTCCACCCGCTGGGAGGAGGCCGTCGACATCATCGCTATGGAAAAAACACGGAATGTCGATGTTGGTGTTTTCCGGACACATGGCCAGGATTATTACTTTCTCAACATTTTGGGCCTTGGATTTGTTGCCGACGTAGGAAAAACGGCTCAAAAATTGAAAATTTTCGGCAATATTGCCTATACCTATGGAGTTCTCTACCAAACAGCTTTTCTTAAAGCCTACCACCTGACTATGGAGGCCGATGGAAAAACTATCGAAAGAGAAAACATTTTTGTAGAGATTTCCAACACGCGTTACACGGCCAATTTTCTAATGGCACCAAATGCGGAGATCGACGATGGATTATTGGATGTGACACTCTTGGGCAAGATCACCCGGCGAAGACTGATGAAATGCTTCCCAAAAATCTTTACCGGTGAGCATCTCCAATTTGAGGAAGTTGAGCAGTTCAAGGCAAAAAGCATCAAGATCAAAACAGATTCTCCCAAGGTTTTAGCTCCAGATGGCGAACTTATGGGCATTACTCCGGTCTCGGTTGAATGCCTTCATCAAGATGTTCCTGTTTTCTGGAAATGAAATATCTTGTTTCACTTTATATCTGGATTGTCGGAGGCCTTTATTTTATTTGTCTTTGTTTTATCACCATTTTCCTGACTTTTTTTCTCAAACCAGAGACATTTGATCCATTTTTAAAAAAGAGCTTTAAGCTGTTTTTTAAGATCATTTTTGTCAAAGTGCGAGTTGAAGGAGAGGAGTATGTGGTCCCAAATCAAACCTATCTTTTTATGTCCAATCATGTCAGCCTCTTTGACATTCCCCTTTTGGCGGCATATATACCGACTTTTGTCCGGGCTGTCGAAGCGCTGCGTCAGTTTAAGTGGCCCGTCTATGGCTGGGCGATCCGGAGGTTGGGCAACATTCCCATTGACAGAAAAAATATCCATGCTTCTATCCGGAGCATAAAAAAAACAGAACGAGTCCTCAAGAAAGGGAAATCCATGGCTATCCTTCCTGAAGGACACCGGACACTCGATGGGAGACTTGGTCTTTTTAAAAAACTTCCCTTTCATCTGGCTAAGCAAGCCAAAGTCCCTATTATCCCCATTGGCCTTTCCGGACTCTTCCAACTCAAAAGTAAGGACTCCTGGGTGATCCGGCCAAGACCAATCACTATACGGTTCGGCCGGCCCGTTTCGTCTGAAGAAATTGAAAAACTATCAAAAGAGGACCTCAATGCTTATATTTTCAATCGAATTTCAGCTTTAATTGATCCGATTCTTTGATTTGATTAACTCCCCCAAATACGGTTCAGTCAGTGTTCCATAGGAAATTCAGTTTTTTGAGACACCGCTGTTTGTCAAAATATACCTTTCATCGTCAACATCTGATTACATCCTCATAAAAATAGTCTGACTTATGGCTGAAGAATCCCAGGTGTATCGGGTCCTTGAGGCTCTCTGGATGCAGCATGAATGGGAGATGTGGGATGTCTTGGGCCCGGATGATGAGGCTAGCTATCCTTCACCAGTTGAAAGCCTGCCGCCAAAGAGAAAGGAATGCTCTGCTGGTACAAGAGCCTAAAATGTCAGTGCTTATTTGTTTTCTGTTGACAGCAACAGTTTCCCGTTGAGGG
>JAZFSR010000009.1:0-5162 GCA_036446295.1 Candidatus Aminicenantaceae bacterium | reverse complement strand
ACCTTTTATGGGGTAGAGTCGTTCTTACTTTAATATCCCATAGGAAACTTTATTTTTGTGTTTATAACGGAAGATTTTCATAAAAATCCATCCCTTATTATTTCCGAGATAGTATTTGATTTTCGGCTCTCATTTCCAGCCTTATCCATTGAGGTAATAGCATAATAATATCTTACATTCTTTTCAACCGATGTGTCCGTGTAGGTATTTTCCAGAATGGGTTCTTTCATCAAAGCCGTGAACTCAGATTCCCCTTCTGCTCTTTTCCAGACTCTGTATCCTTCAAGATCACTTTCCTGATTAGCATCCCAACTCAAAGAAAGGATCTCCGTTCCCATCACTAAAACGACTCCCTTTGGAGGAGCAGGAGCAAAGGTGTCTTTGGGAGATATTTCAAAGACTTCGGAATCCTCACTTTCTTGATAGGGAGAAGATTCGCTGGAGGAGACTCTGACAAAATAAGAATACGTCGTGCCAAAGACAAAGGTTTTGTCTTCATACGTCAGGCCTTTGATCAATGCCGGATTCAAACGGACGACTTTGGATTTCTCAGCCGCACGAAACACATTATACCCTGCGACCAGTGGAGGGGTTGACCGGTCAATGTTTTCGTCAGGAGGATCCCATTGGAGTAAAATCTTGTCTGCAAAAAGTTCGGCATTTAAGTTTACAGGAGGTTGAGACAAAACTTTGGCCTCAAAGGAAATAGGCGTGGAATAGAGGGATTTCCGTCTTCTGATATCCTTCACTCTCAAACTGAAGAGGTACTTTTTAGACAAAAAATCTTTATCAAGAGGATAGATGAACTGCATCACAGGATTCTCCTGTTCACTATCAAAGATATAGTCCGGCAGTTTATCCTTCGTGATGGTCAGTAAAAGCCGTCCCTCTTTTTTAAATTTTTTTTCCCAGTTGGGTTCGACCGGTTCACCCGTTTCTGTCAATTCCGGTATTTCTATCTCATTCCATTCTTTTTCCAAAAGCCAAATTTCCACTTCAGAAAGCCCAACAATCGGATTCCCATCGATATAATTGACCGGATTTTTCCATCTCAAGAGGGCATTGGCACCCCTTTGAGTCAAGACTACATTTTCCGCTCTCTTCGGAATGCGTACAATTGGAGGCTGAAGGGGGCCCTTTTTCCCACATGAGACAAAAAAGATGAGGACTAGAGAGGAAAGAAGGAATAGCAGATATCTCTTCATTAGAGAATGAAGCGGCTCAAATCTTCGTCCTTGACGATGTCCTTCAGATGTTTTTGGACATATTTCCTATCAATGGTTATGTTTTTCTTTCTAATATTGGGAGCCTGGAAGGAAATATCTTCCATCACTTTTTCCATGATGGTATGAAGTCTTCTGGCCCCGATATTTTCCGTCATCTCATTGACTTTTTCGGCAATCTCAGCAATCTCATCAATCGCATCCTCTGTAAATATTATGTTGAGGCTTTCGGTGTCCATAAGAGCTACATACTGTTTGATCAGGGCATTCTCAGGTTCAGTAAGAATTCGGATGAAATCATTTTTATCCAGAGATGTGAGTTCTACTCTGATTGGGAACCTTCCCTGAAGTTCAGGAATAAGATCTGAGGGTTTTGCCACATGGAACGCACCGGCGCCAATAAACAGGATATGATCTGTCCGCACTAATCCCGAACGCGTGTTAACGGTTGTCCCCTCAATAATAGGAAGCAGATCTCTCTGAACTCCTTCCCTGCTGACTTCGGGACCTTGTCCCGTTTCTCGGCCGGCCACCTTGTCCACTTCGTCAAGAAATATAATCCCCGAATGCTCCACCTTTTCGATAGCCAAGCGGTTAACGAGTTCCTTATCAACCAATTTCTTTTGTTCTTCTTCCATGAGGAGCTCACGAGCTTCCTTAATTTTCACTTTCCGCCGCTTGGTCTTTCCTCCACCTAAACCCGGGATGAGTTCCTGAATCTGGATTCCAATCTCTTCAACGCCGGCATTAGAAAAAATCTCGAAGGGGGAAGACATCTTCTCTTTAACCTCAATCTCAATAATCCTGTCTTCAAGGAGGCCCCCTATCAGTTGAACTCTAAACTTTTCACGAGTTGCCTGCGATTTATCCGGATCGTCCGGATCCAGGCCTTCCGGTTTTTTCTTTAGCGGAGGGAGCAGACAATCCAGAATTTTTTCTTCAATATTATTTTTGGCCTTCTCCATAATCTCATCAACTTTTTCTGAATTGATCATATCCACAGAGATCCGGACCAAATCCCGGATCATCGATTCCACATCACGCCCGACATAGCCGACTTCCGTGAATTTACTCGCTTCAATCTTGAGAAATGGAGAGGACGTAAGTTTGGCCAGACGACGGGATATTTCGGTTTTTCCTACTCCCGTAGGCCCGATCATAAGAATATTTTTGGGCGCAATCTCATCAGCCAGATCCGGGGGGAGCTTTCTCCTCCTATAGCGGTTTCGCAGCGCGATGGCGACCGCCTTTTTGGCATCCCTCTGGCCAATAATATACTTGTCCAGCTCAGAGACAATCTCTTGAGGAGTGAGTTCGATCTCGGCAGGTTCCACTTCTGGGCGTGAGAGTTTTTCGGGCAAGACAATAGCCATTACAATTCCTTTACTGTAATTTGATCATTGGTGTATATGCATATTTCAGAACTGATTTTCAAGGCTTCTTTAGCAATTTTTTTAGCAGGAAAATCAGTGTACCTGAGGAAAGCTCTAGCTGCCGCAAGCGCATACGATCCGCCTGAACCAATGGCAATGATACCGTCATCGGGTTCGATAACGTCTCCTGTTCCGGAAATGAGGAATGAATTGTCCTTATCGGCAACGATAAGAAGTGCTTCCAACCTTCGGAGAGCCCTGTCCAGACGCCACTCCTTGGCTAGTTCTATAGCCGCTCTTGGCAAATTTCCTCTGTATTCCTCCAATTTGTCTTCAAATCGGGAAAAAAGAGCAAAAGCATCCGATGTCGCTCCTGCAAATCCAGCCAGGATTTCTTGATTATAGATAGTTCTTATCTTACTGGCCTTCCTTTTAAGAACGGTGTCCCCCATGGAGACCTGGCCGTCTCCTGCGATGGCCACCTGCTTTTTATGACGCACACAAATGATTGTTGTTGCATGAAATTTAAAGCTCATTTTTAATCCTAATTATGAACTTTATATGATATCGGATGTTGAGGAAAATTACAATGTACAGCAAGAGCATTTCCATGATTTTATTTAGAGTTCTGGGAACTAGCCAGGCATGATGGAGAAATCCGTTTGGAGGACGAGCGGGGATGTTGACTGAAGTGATTGATAATTTTTTAGAAATTGTTATGATGGGAGAGAGCTGGAGGTTATGAAGAGATGAGTGATAGAAAAACAGAAAATAAGGATTCAGAGAATACCGAAAGCATATCCAAGGATTTCATCCGGACCATAATTGAGGCAGACCGGGCTGCAGGAAAAAACGAGGGGAGAGTCCACACTCGCTTCCCCCCCGAACCCAATGGCTACCTGCATATTGGACATGCAAAGTCCATATGCCTCAATTTCGGGATTGCGGCCGGATACAAAGGCCTCTGCAACCTCCGCTTCGACGACACTAATCCTATCAAAGAAGAGATCGAATATATTGAATCCATAAAAGAGGATATCCGCTGGCTTGGATTTGACTGGAAAGACCGGGAGTACTATGCCTCCGATTACTTTGACCAGCTCCACGCATGGGCCGTACAGCTGATAGAAAAAGGAAAAGCTTTTGTCTGCGATTTAAATGCGAACGAGATCAGAGAACACAGGGGAACCCTCACTCAACCTGGAAAAAACAGCTTCTTTCGTGACCGCCCCATCCAAGAAAACCTGGACCTGTTCGCCAGAATGAAGGGCGGTGAGTTTCCGGATGGCTCCCGCACGCTTCGAGCCAAAATAGATATGGCCTCTCCAAATTTGAACTTGAGAGACCCCGTAATGTACCGGATTCTAAAGACTTCCCATCACAGAACCGGGGACAATTGGTGCATCTATCCGACCTATGATTGGGCCCACGGCCAATCAGACTCCATCGAGGAGATCACACACTCAATCTGTACTCTGGAATTCGAGGACCACAGGCCTCTTTATGACTGGTATCTCAAGGAACTGGCCGTTTTTCATCCTCAGCAAATCGAGTTTGCCCGGCTCAACCTCACTTACACTGTGATGAGCAAGAGGAAGCTCCTTGAATTGGTCGATTTGGGTCATGTCAGGGGTTGGAATGATCCCAGGATGCCCACGATTTCAGGTATGAGGCGCAAAGGGTATTCGCCGGAAGCCATCCGTGATTTCTGTGATCGGATTGGGGTGGCCAAAAATGAGAGCACGGCAGATATTGCGCTTCTCGAACACTGTCTGCGAGAGAATCTGAATATGAAGGCCCCACGAGTGATGGCCGTTCTGCATCCGATAAAAGTTGTTATCGATAATTATCCTGAAAACAAGGTGGAGTGGCTTGACGCCGAAAACAATCCGGAAGATCAGAGCATGGGATCCAGAAAAATTCCCTTTTCTCGAATTCTCTATATAGAACAGGCAGATTTTTTAGAGGATCCACCAAAAAAGTTTTTCCGATTAGCTCCAGGAAGAGAAGTCCGGCTCAAACATGCCTATTACATAACATGCACGGAGGTCATTACAGACAACAAATCAGGAGAAATTAAAGAACTGCACTGTACATATGATCCGGAAACGAGGGGCGGCTGGTCCAAGGACGGCCGGAGAGTGTTGGGCACTCTGCATTGGGTTTCTGCCGAACATGCAATAAACGCCGAAGTCAGGCTCTATAATCATCTCTTCACAAAAGAAAATCCATTAGAGAACACGGATACGGATTTCAAGGATTTCCTCAATCCGGAATCCTTGGAAATATTATTTGACTGTCAGCTTGAACCTAGCCTTAAAGAAGCCAAACCCGGAAGCCGTTTTCAATTCCTGAGGCAGGGATATTTCTGTGTGGATACCGAGGATTCCTCAGAAGACAAACTCGTTTTCAACCGGACTGTTCCTCTGCGGGATACCTGGGCTAAAATCCAGAAAGCGCAAAAAGCTAAAACGATCTCTCGCTGAAAAGTCTCAAGCTTTGTCTTTCCATGCTTTATACTTTATGATGTAGTCATCCATCACTTTTTTAGGATTAAGAGAAAGAT
>JAZFSR010000008.1:0-4732 GCA_036446295.1 Candidatus Aminicenantaceae bacterium | reverse complement strand
TATTCCAAAACCTCCGGAAATTCGTCCTTGAGCATAGGTCCAAAAACATGAGCATTTGTGGCCAGATACATGGTTCGTTCTTGGGTTATGAATGTGGGCACAACTCGATATATACTGTCTGCATTGTCATGGAAGCGGTCGTAGCTGAGTTCATCATGCACATAGAGCAGGATGAGAATGCAGCAGGCAAGACCTATGGCCAGGCCGACAATATTGAGACCCGAGTACAATTTGTTCCGGGAGATATTTCGCAGAGTGATCTTAAAGTAGTTTTTTAACATTCCTTTCTCCTTCCGATGTCACCGGATATATCTTTACATACGAAAAGTTAGAAGAAAAAGTTCGGGATGGCTACTTCACGATTTCGATTTGGATTTTTATGTCTTTGCGGAGGAATTGACAGGTTCCGTTTTTCCCTTCACACACGTAATAAAGGGCATAAGCGGTTATCTGAATAGGTCCTGGATCCAGGCCTTCCGGCGTAAGGATTCCAAAGTCGATATGGCGCATTTCGATGCTCTCAATCTCTTCTGGCTGCGGAGCGGATAAAAGAAGGCTTTTTGTTTCCCAGCCTTCGGGAAGATCTACCCAAATCCGCAGCGGTTCGGCCTCGTTATTCCAGTGGGCCTCAAGAGATTCTGAAGGAAGAAAATCAATGTGAACACGGATTGACTTTCCGGAGCGAACACGTGAAGGAACGACAGCGGCTTCAGCTTTGATGAGCCCCGCTGTATCTCGAGCTAAAAGTCCATCGGGATCGGGGGAGGAGGCTTTCTCTGAATCTGCAAGAAACTTTCTCATGGGTTGTGCGATTTCAGAACCGCTGAGTGGGAATTGGATTGCGACAGGTTCTTCTCCCCGTTCTTTGACCTCTGTTTGAGCTTGTGCCATCCAATCGTAAAAAGGATAGGGCTTGTTCAGACGGGGCCCGTACTGCTGAATACGCCGCCTCCAAATGTATTGGTTGGGATCTGTCTCCAGTGCTTGGCCCCAAAGATCTGCTGCTTTCTGAAAATCTCCTGGCTGACGCGATCCGGATTCGTGCCGTTTGAGAAAACAGACTCCGAGACGAAACTGGCTGAGATCGTCAGTGGGGTCTATCTGAAGGCTGTGCGTATAGGCCCCTATGGCTTCATCAAGCCGGTCGGATCCATGCCAGAGTATCAGTCCATCGCCAAAGGAGCGCCAGGCTTCGATTGAATTGGATTGTTTTGCTTTTATTTGAAGGGCGTCAATATCAGGGGCTGAGGGTTTTGCGGCTGGAGGGGGAGCTGCTTTACCGGCGAGAAAGTCTTTATTGAGAAAAGTGTCTTCAAAGTCTTCAAGCTTCGGTCCTACGGCTCTCACTATCCCTTGCTCATCGATAGCCAGCATAAGAGGAACAACTTTTGCGCCTATAAGGTTGATGGGATCATGAAGGATAGGAAAATCAAACTTTTGCCACTGGGCATAAAGGCGGCATCGGTCGCCGTGCTGTTCCTGTGCAATTCCCAAAACGATTAATCGACCCTGTTTGACCCATTCTTGTGTCGCTTTGTGCCAAACTGGCACATGTCTGCGGCAGCCCGCTCACCATGAGGCAAAATTGATGAGAAGGACTTTCTTTCCCCTAAATTGGGAAAGAGAGACAGGCTGGCGGGAATCGATTTGCGGCAGCACAAAATCCGGGTGAACTGTTCCAACCTGTGGAGGGTATGATTGTGGGGCAGTCAGGGCAGTCTTTGAAAAAAATAGGCCGAATATTAGGAGCAGCATCCAGGAATTCATTTTCATTTATTCCTCTCTATCTTTATTCTATCTTATTCGGTTGGAAAAGCAATTGTTCCTTGATGACGCCGATATCCCGATGCATTCATAATGGACATGCTGGGAGCCCTTCGTCCACGCATACTGCAGATGCCAACTTCGCCCCGTTTATTGATGGCGCGGAAAGTCTCGCCCGGATAGAAATTGGGGTTTACTTTTTTGTATTTTTCGACGATCAATTTCATGGCATCTTCACAGGCCTGCTGGGGTGTCCGGCCTTCTTTCATCCGCATGACCATGTAAAAAGAGGAACAGGACTTGATCACGTCTTCTCCTCTTCCGGTGGCACCTGCGGCTCCGACTTCGTTATCCACATAGAGCCCGGCCCCGATGATAGGCGAATCGCCCACACGGCCGGGTATCTTGTAGCTGAGTCCGCTGGTTGTTGTGATCCCTGCAATGTCTCCGTTTTTATCAACGGCCAGGACATTGGTTGTTCCTGTGGTGGTATCGATATCCGGGTCATCTGAAGATTTGAGATCTTTGAGATGCTCGGGAGGTCCCCAGTCATCCCGGTCGCTGTGATTTTCCTTCCATCTCAGCCAGATCTTACGGGCTTTTTCTGTGAGGAGATCTTCTTCCTTAAATCCCCATTTCTTGGCGAACTCCAGGGCATATTTCCCCACAAGCATCACATGGTCTGTCCTCTGCATGATGATTCTGGCCACAGAGCAGGGTGTTTTGATGTTTTCCAGACATCCAACCGAACCTGCACTATAGGTCTTGCCGTCCATAATCGAAGAATCCAATTGGACGACTCCATGCTCATTGGGAAGTCCTCCGTATCCGACACTGGTCCCTTCTCCGTCCAGCTCGATAATATTGGCGGCTTTTTCAACGGCGTCTAATATCGAACCGCCGCTGGAAAGTATGTCCCAGCCTGCTTCTATAGCTTTTTTCCCTGTTTCGTTCGTGTGGGCGACGAGGATTACAGGGAGGCTTGATGGGGTTCCGGTTTGTGCAAAGGAAAAAGCCTTTGTCATCATCGCACCTGCTCCTACAGAAAGACTTGTGCTGAAAAAATTACGTCTTGAAATCTTTTTCATCGGTGTCATCCTCCTTGAAAAAGTAAAGATTCATTTTTGTGTATAATAATTATAGAGGAATTAAAAAGAGAAAGGAAATCTTTTTGAGCTTTATCTCTGTTTTCTCTTCCAGTAAAAATAGACGGGGATTCCCATGGCGGTGAAGAGGATTCCGGCCAGCGCCTCAACGGGTTTTTCAATCAGCGTATTCAAAAGAATTCCCAGTGATGCCAGGATAAAAATGACAGGGACAACGGGATACCCCCATGTTTTATAGGGACGGCCGAGATCAGCGCCCCTATCGATCCACCAAAGAGAGCCGATGTGGCCTTTTCTGCGATTTTGACCTCACCTATGATTTTGTTCATGGGAAGAGCATAGAGATAAAGGATCCATCCAAAGAGGAAAGCGGCCATGGGGCCGTACGCTTCTCTCAGATAGACATACTGCCCGCCCGCCTCCGGCATGGCCGCTCCGAGCTCGGCATACGTTAGAGCTCCGGCAAGAGTGAGCAGACCGCCGGCGGTCCAGGCAAGGAGAATAAGACCGGCAGAGGGGATGTATTTAGCCATAATCCCGGTCGTGACAAATATCCCGGATCCAATGACAATCCCCACCATAATCATGCTTGAATCAAAGAGTCCGAGCTGGCGTTTGAGCCGGATCTGTTTTGGGGGAGCTCCCTTTCTAATTTTCATGTCCGCATCAATACTCCCTTTTTCGTGTTGAGGGCACAATATATATTCTAACCGTTGACTGTTGATCTTAATAAATTTTTCGTGATATTCTGGTGTCAAAGCTCAAAGTTAAAGCACAGGCAATATGAATAAACAGAGGAGATAACCATGAAGATCAGAAAAATTTTGTTCAGCTTAGTGATGACAGTATTTCTTCTTTCCCTCTTTTCAATGGGAGACAGCAGCTTTATATCCCTGGATCAGGAGAAACAGAGTTATGATGCCATCATCGGGGATTGGGACATGGAAACTGAGTTTCAAGGCGATGTTATTCCCGCGGTTATGACCTTGAGTGTGGAGGATGAAAAATTGACAGGTGTGTGGGTGAGCATGGACCAGGAAATGGAGATGATCGACCTCAAATTTGATGGAAAAAATCTGAGTTTCAAACGTGAGATGGGGCAGGGCGGGGACACTATAAATTTTGAGGGTATCGTTAATGGTGATGAAATCAGCGGGAAATTTATTAGTCCCATGGGCGGCGAGTACGTGTGCAGCGGAAAACGCAAAGGATTTTAATAACGTTTAAAAGCATTAAATCCCTTCTTATTTTTTTCATTTAGTACAGCTGTGTTCCGGCCACGGAATTAGGGAAAAATGGAGTGAAAGCATGAACAAGAAACTTTATGGAAAGGTCGTTTTGATCCTTTTGTTTTTCTGGTTGGGTTTCAACAACCTTTTAGTGTCCCAGGAGGCCACGGCGAAGGAGGAAATCCGTCTTATGAAGACCTATCCTTTTAGCGATCCCAATCCGATGGCCAATATTGGCAGGATCTATCCCTATTTTCGTTTTGATGGGTACAGCGTATCCGGTCATAAAAAGGAATGGAAAACAATCGTCCTTGAGAATCCCTATATTAAGCTCTGGGTTTTCCCGGAGATCGGTGGAAAGCTCTGGGGAGCGGTGGAAAAATCAACCCAAAAGGAATTTATCTATTTTAACAAGGTGGTCAAGTTCAGAAATATTGCCATGAGAGGGCCCTGGACATCGGGGGGAATCGAATTCAATTTCGGCCTGATCGGGCATGCGCCCACGACAGCTAATCCGGTCGATTATCTCTATAGGGAGAATCCGGACGGCAGCGTCAGCTGCATCATTGGCGCCATGGACCTCCCGTCCCGAACACAGTGGAGGGTCAACATCCGTCTGCCCAAAGACAAGGC
>JAZFSR010000007.1:0-8377 GCA_036446295.1 Candidatus Aminicenantaceae bacterium | reverse complement strand
GATCTGCTACTTCTCGCACAGCCCCACTGCCACCAGTAGCCTGCATTACAATATCGGCCACTGCTATAACCATCGGATGGGCATCAGCAACTGCCACGCCCACGCCAACAGCCTCTATACAGGCTATATCATTGACATCGTTGCCAACATAGGCCACTTTGTCAAGAGTTCTCAACTTATCCATGACATACTTTCCGATCTCTGCAGCTCCAATTTCCTTTTCGGGACGTTCTTGAAGTATATTTTCGACCTCTTCGACAATCCCCTCTAACTCAGATAAAGGAACCGGTCTTTTCTCACAGGCTCTTAATATTCCCCGCAGGAGGTTTTCAGAGCTAAAGCGCTGTCTTCGGCCATCTTTTTTGACAACCATATAGGGAATTTCCGCAATTTTTTCATATGTCGTGAACCTTCTCTTACAAGTGAGACATTCGCGGCGTCTCCGAATTGCAAAACCATTTTTGCTATCCCGGGAATCTATGACTTTGCTTTCCCGATGATCGCAGTATGGACATATCATTGTTTTTTCCCTTATTCTAAACTTAATTTCGATGGTAGCATCATCTCCTATACAAGTCAATGCGAGCAAATTTTTCCAAGTTGAAATTCTTGAGGAAATCCATTATCATGTCGCTGCAGCTGGGAAGTCGTCCAACGGCAGGACACATGACTCTGGATCATGGAATCGGGGTTCGAATCCCTGCTTCCCAGCCACTTAAAAAGGAGAGAGGAGATCCTCGGTGTTCGGTAAATTTTCAAGATTTATTTTTAACACCCGCAGGTACTATAGAATTTTTTTTCTTGTCATAGGTGTCAGCTTAAAGTTTCTTGTTTTACAAAGCACTTCGACTCTGTTGTTATGGATCATCGGTTTCGTTTTTGTTCTGTCCGGACTGGCATTTAGAGTTCATTCAGCCAGTTATCTTCACGGCCGTCATATTGTGACCGAAATTGAAGCGGAATTCTTTTGCGCATCCGGGCCTTACTCCTACATCAGAAATCCACTTTATTTGGGAAACTTCATTGTCGATCTTGGAGCTGTGATCACATTCAATATCTGGTGGCTTCTTCCCTTATACTTTGCCGAATTTGTCTTCCTTTACTCTATAATTATTCCCTATGAAGAAAAATTCCTTAAAAATAAATTTGGAAAAACCTATGAAGATTACAAATCCCAGATTCCTGCCGTTTTCCCCAGTAGGAAAAAATACAAATGTGAGGAAAAAGTCATCCCCAATCGTAAAGCCAGCTTTAAGAGTGAGCTCCCTCTAATCATCTGGCTTGTGCTGATTTACGGACTATTTTTCCTCCTCTTTGTGAGGGAAAATCCCATCATCCTATTTTAGTGATGACAAAAACAAAATTCCTTCCTTTTTTGGTTGTCTTATTATTTTGCTGGGGATCAATCTATGCCCAAGAAGGCCTCGTCCAGGAATTTAAGATTAAAAATCACGATATGACCCTGGAACGATTGGCTCTACCCGGAACGCCTTTTGACAAAGTAGGACGTAAATTTGCAGTTCTTGGTGATGAATCGGGAACATTTGAAGCATGGGCCTATCCTCTCAAGATACTGAGAAATTTTGAGATTTCATTTTTTATAGGAAGTTCTACACGAGCCGTAAAAGCTAGAGACATTGTTAGGTATGTATCTGTTTCTCCTGAAGCAACCATCCTGACTTACACCTACCAGTCTTTTACAGTTAAGGCCATCTATATCACTCCCCTCCATGAGCCCGGAGCCATCATCTTGCTTAAGGTGGATACGGACGAACCTCTTACGATTGTGTGTGGTTTTCTGCCCGTGCTCCAGCCCATGTGGCCGGCAGGTATAGGAGGACAGTTTGCTTACTGGAATGAAGATTTCAAAGCCTATATCATCTCTGAACCTACAGGAAAGAATCACGGGCTTGTCGGCTCCCCTGCTGCTTCAGGACTCTCCTACACTCCCGCTCATATGCTTTCGGATTCCCCGAGTGAATTTCAGATAAAGCTGCCTGATCCAAAAAAAGTCAAAGACAAGTTTATCCCCATCTACTTGGCCGGAGGACAAGGAGAACGAAAGGACATCCTCAATGTCTATAAAAAACTCCAGGAATCTCCGGAACAGTATTACCTGGAGAATTTTCGACATTATCAAAAACTCCAGGAGAGTACTCTTCAAATCCAAACACCCGAACCGGAACTCGACCTTGCCTTCCATTGGGCAAAGGTCGCCTTCGATAATCTGATTGTAGACAATCCCACTCTGGGCAAAGGACTCGTGGCAGGACTTGGAGCTTCCGGCAGCAGCGGCCGGCCGGGTTTCGGTTGGTTTTTTGGTGGAGACGCCTACATCAATTCGTTCAGTTTCATGAGCTACGGAGCCCATGAGACCGTGCGTGACATTCTGGTTTTTACACAAAAATGGCAGAGAGATGACGGCAAAATGTCCCATGAACTCTCTCAAGCCGAAGGCTATATAGACTGGTGGACAGATTATCACTATGGATACATCCACGGAGACACAACGCCCTACTACATCACGGCTATGTACGATTATATGCAGAAGAGCGGGGATGTCGATTTCATCAAAGAAAGCTGGGAAAGCCTGAAAAAAGCTTACATCTGGTGTTTGTCCACAGATGCAAACGGCGACGCCCTTATGGATAACAAACAGGCCGGACTTGGAGCCCTCGAGTATGGAGCCCTGACAGGCATAGAAACAGATATTTACCTGGCCGCAGTTTGGGTACGAGCTGCGATGAGTATGCAGCGCATGGCTGAAGCCGTCGGAGACAAAACGCTTGACCGCACCGCCGCTCAACAGTTCAAACAGGCCAAAAAGGCGTTTGAAGAAAAATTCTGGGATAAAGACAGCCAGTTCTATGTCTATGCCTTCAACACGGAGGGAAAGCATGTCCAGGAAATTTCACCCTGGAATGCCGTGGGTTTGATGTGGGAATTGGGGACTCCTGAGAGGAGCCGGATTTCTCTGGAAAGGATTTGTTCTTCCGAATTGACCACGGACTGGGGAATCCGCAGCATATCGAACAAAAGCCCTTACTTTCAGCCCCTTAACTACAACTACGGTGCTGTCTGGCCGTTTCTGACAAGCTGGGTCACCACGGCACTTTATAAGCATCACATGCCGCTTCAGGGATATACCCTGCTTCTCTCTACGGCCCGGCACACTTTTGACAACGCACTGGGTACAATTACAGAGGTATTTTCCGGCTCAAAAAATGTGTGGCCCCAGGAAGCCGTATCTCATCAGGGCTTTTCAACAGCCGGCGTCACTCTTCCTCTGGTGCGAGGACTGTTGGGACTTGAAGGAGATGCTATCAATAAATCATTATTCTTTTCTCCTCTCTTTCCGGCAGATTGGGGAAACGTTAAAATCCACAACTATAAAATTGGCGAGGCCTCATTTTCTATCGACTATAAAAAATCCAAAGGGAAAATATCAGTGACAGTCCATTCAAATGGAGCCGAAGGATATAAAATCCACTTTGCACCGAATCTCAGCGTTATGACAAAAATTCAATCGTTTTCAATCAATGGAGAACCTGCAGTTTTTGACACAACTCAAACCACTCAAACCGTCCAAATTAAAGCTGATAGACTCATAAATGGAAGTCCTTTGCTTTTCGAGCTAGACACTGTACCCTCTCTAGAAATTCTCCCCGTGATTTCAAGAACAAAAGTGGGAAATAGAAACATAGGCCTGAAGATTCTCTCCGTCCGGAAAAAAGAATCGAGTATAGTCATTAAAGTCGAAGGCCTAGCCAAAACGGATTATGTCCTTAGAGTTCTGAATCCGGGAATGGCCAAAAGCGTCATAGGAGCAGTCATAAAGGAAGGCCAACTCATGATCACGATTCCCGAGGGCCCTGTGGGGGAATTTGTGCCCCATCAAATCACTATCCACATTCAGAAATAATTATTTACAGATCATCTCCAAAAGAGTTGGCAGGATTTGAGGATTCTAGGGGTCGAGTGGCTTGTTTAAAAATTCTAAAAAAAAATATATTGCATTATCTCTGTAAAAATCATATGTTTTTTTCTTGAATAAGAATTTCTAATCAAAACCTTGACTAGGAGGGACAATTGAACAAAAGACATTCAAAAAAACTCATCGTATCCAGTTTGACCTTAATCCTGTGCTTGCTTCTGCCGTCTTCCGGCCTTCATTCTCAATCAAGCTCTCTTGATTTCCTGAAACACTTTTCATGGAGGGAAATCGGCCCGGCCAATCCGGGAGGGCGGATTACCGATATCGAAGGTGTAGAGAGCAACCCGTATGTCATCTACGCAGGAGCCGCCACAGGTGGAATATGGAAAACGGAAAATGCCGGCACCACATGGGAGCCAATATTTGACAACCAACCCAATGCCTCTATTGGAGATATTGCCATCTCTCTTTCTAACCCCAATATCCTCTTTGTCGGAACGGGTGAACCCAATAACCGCAACAGTTCTCCTTGGGGCGGCGGAGTCTTCAAGTCAACAGATGCCGGAGAAACCTGGGAATTTGTCGGATTAAAAGAAACCCACCACATCGGCCGGGTGCTGATTGACTCTAAGAATCCCGATATCGTGTATGTTGCCGCCCTGGGACATCTATGGGGGGCTAATGACGAACGTGGAGTATTCAAAACCATTGACGGTGGCAAAACTTGGGACAAAGTTCTCTATCTTGATGAAAAAACCGGTGTCACAGATTTGGCCATGGATCCCGAAAATACCAGTATTCTCTATGCCGTAGCCCATTTTAGAGAAAGGGATCGCTTTGATGCCGGAGATCCAGTTGACCAGTGGGGACCAAAAGCAGGTATATATGTAACCAAGGATGCCGGAAAAACATGGAAAAAATCCACTCAGGGTCTGCCCACAGAGGAAATGGGACGCACCGGCATCAGTACCTCAAGGAGCAGACCGGGAACAGTTTATGCCCTGGTCAGCACTCAAAAAACACGCGGCCAACAAAGAGGCGGCGTTCTGAAAGCAGAGAAACTCGATCCCAACCTGGGAGGAATTTTCAGATCAGATGATTATGGAGAAACATGGACACAGAAACATACGTATAACAACAGGCCGTCCTACTACAGCCAGATCCGCGTCGATCCCAATGACGAAAATGCCTTCTGGACCTGTGGCTCACCTCTGGCCTATTCAGATGATGGAGGAAACACCTTGAAAGTAGGAACACTCGTTCAAGGCAGAACCCATATTGATTATCACGCCCTCTGGATCGATCCCAACAACTCCAATCACGTCATCGTCGGTGGCGACGGAGGCATCAACATCACGTATGACCTCGGAAATAAATGGGAAGTGATCACAACCATTGGCCTAGCACAGTTTTACGCCATAACCGTTGACATGAGAAAACCCTATTATGTTTATGGTGGACTCCAGGACAACGGAAACTGGGGAGGCCCCAGCCGCTCACGTCGGGGCTCAGGAATCGTGAATAACGATTGGTTCCCTCTAAGTAATGCTGACGGTTTTTTTAACCAAGTCGATCCCACCGATTCCAATACCGTCTATTATGAAACCCAGGGGGGTAGTATCTCACGTCTCGATCTGCGCAACTGGGAAAACACCTCCATTCGACCAAGGCCTCCCGAACCAAAGGAAGGAGAAACAAGAGAACGCTACCGGTTTGATTGGAACAGCCCTTTATTGATATCTCCCCATAATCCACAAACACTTTATCACGGTGGCAATAAACTCTTTAAATCTGTTGATCGCGGCGACCACTGGCGAGCCATCAGTCCGGATCTCACAGCCACTCCAGACGGCCGGTACAGCGCCATCGTCTCTATTGACGAATCACCATTAAATCCGGGGACTATCTGGATCGGAACCAATGATGGAAATATTCAGCTGACACAAAATGACGGTGGCCAGTGGACTCTTTTAAACGACAATATGACCGGAGCACCTAAAGAATCCTGGGTAAAACGAATCGAAGCCTCCAACCATGTCCCAAGCAGAGCCTATGTAGTTTTTGACGGTCACCGCTATGATGACCAAAATCCCTATATTTATGTCACTGAAGACTATGGAAAAACCTGGAATAAGATCACCAATGGTCTTCCCGAAGGATCGGTGTATGTCGTCCGTGAAGATTACGTAAATCCGGATCTCCTCTTTGCCGGAACGGAGTTTGCGATGTATATCTCTATAGACAGGGGTGAGAATTGGACTCGATTTATGAATGGACTGCCGACAGTACCGGTCCATGACATGCTCATCCACCCCCGTGATAACGACCTCATCGCAGGAACACACGGCCGAGGGGCCTGGATCATGGATAACATCACGGCTTTACAGCAGTTTACACAAGACGTGAGGGAGAAAGATGTTCATCTATTTGATATCAGGCCTGAAGTTCAGTGGGCAAGGACCTATGAATGGTCATGGGTGACGGATAAACGATTTTTCAAACCTAATTCTCCAACCGGATCGAATATTTTCTACTATCTAAAAAACGATAATCCGGAGAAAGCTAAAATTGAAATTCTGGATATCACAGGCAAGGTGATACAAAGTTTGGAAGGTCCAAAAGAAAAGGGAATGAATAAAGTTTACTGGGATTTCAGGCAGAAACCTCCTGAAAATCAAGAAGCCACCTCCACTCAGAGAAGATTTAGACGGATTCCGATGGCTGGCCCCGGTCAGTACATTGTCAAGTTGACCATCGGTGAAAAAGTGCTCACTACAAAGCTGATCATCGAAAAAGACAATCCTCATTATTTAGGAAGGTAAACAAATCCCTTAAAAGTTGGATATTTTTTTTTGCTAGCTTACTCGATAATCTCCATAGTCAATCTTTTTTTCATCTTCATCCCGGCGGCTCCAAGAATGGTTCTAATAGCCTGCGCATTTCGGCCCTGTTTTCCAATAACTTTTCCTATGTCTTCCGGGGCAACCTTCAATTCAATGATCGAGCTCTGTTCCCCATCCAATATGGAAACCTGCACTTGATCCGGATTGTCCACTAAAGCTTTAGCAATCATTTCAACGAGTTCTTTCACTTTCGCCTCCTAATATTTTCAAGCTAAAATTCTTCCTCTTTTTTTCTCTTTCCCTCTCTCTTCTCTTTTTTGTCTCGCTTTTTCTTTTTTCTCTCTGTCTCTTCTCTCTTTTTCCCTAGTCATTGATCTATTTCCTCTAAAAGCTGTTTTGAATACGGTGCTTCTCTCCTGAAACATATAGAATAATATTTAAGAAGGGCTGTGTCAAATTGAGTACTTATGGTATTGTTGACTCGTTCACCATGAGTTGGTACATTAGTTCTAAGGAAGGTTAAAATGAGTGTTCCTCAAAGCGGAAAAGAAACTCTTGAAAATCTTGCAAGAAAAAAGAGGATGAAAAGGAGCGAACAAAAAAAGAAACAGCCAAGAAAGAGTGAGAAAAATAAGTCTCCCCTAAAACTGACGATCCCCTCCCGTCGAAGAAAAAGAAAAAAATAATTTCATTCCATCTATCAGAGTTGTGGGGCATTTATATCGTGAATCACCTGAATGCCCCGGACTGTTCAGCCCGGAATTTATTTCTGGCATCTCCTGAAAGGTTGTTTTTTCTCATGCGGACAGACTTAGGAGTTATCTCCACCATTTCATCTTCTTTTATATAGCTGATTGCCTGGCCTAATGTCATTTTTCTTGCGGCGGGTAATATGCGGGTGAAATCAGAAGTAGAACTTCTCATATTAGTAAGATTTTTTTCCTTGCAGGGATTTATATAAAGGTCATTGTTTCTGTTATGTTCTCCTACTATCATTCCCTTATAAACATAGTCACCAGGAACAATGAACATCGTCCCTCTCGGAGAAAGATTGTCCAGCGCGTAGGTAACGGCTTTCCCCTGCCGGTCGGCAACAAGAGAGCCCGTAACACGCTTTGAAAAGTTCCCCCTGTATTCCTCATAACCTTTCAGGTAAGAATTAATCACGCCGGTTCCGGCTGTGTCTACAATGAATTCGTTGCGATACCCAATAAGCGACCGCGACGGTATGGTAAATTCCATGCGAACTCTACCGGTACTGCCATTAATGAGCTTTTCCATTTTGCCTTTTCTTTTTGATAACTTTTCAGTGATAATTCCAATACAGTCCTTATTACAATCAATAAACAAATATTCTATAGGTTCAACCAATTTGCCGTTTTCTTGTTTATAAATTATCTTCGGGGCGCCCACGTTGAGTTCGAACCCTTCTCTAGTCATTGTTTCTATTAATATTTCCATCTGAAATTCGCCCCGTCCTTTGACAATAAAGGCATTGGAATTCGGAGTGGTTTCAAGTTGAATGCCTACATTAATAAGTGTTTCTTTTTTTAATCTTTCATATATTTTTCTGGACTGGAGAAGTTCGCCCTCCATGCCT
>JAZFSR010000006.1:0-4101 GCA_036446295.1 Candidatus Aminicenantaceae bacterium | reverse complement strand
GCTCTGTTTTTTCGGGATCACGATGACATTGTCCAGATGAGGGTTTCCCTCGACGAGTTCCCTGTAAGGTTCCTCAACCAGATATGTTAAAGAAGCCTCAGGACAATTCTCCTTAAGGACAGAAACAGCAGGGGTGGTCATTATGATGTCGCCGATGCGGCGCAGGCGGATGAGAAGGATCTTTTTTACGGCGGTGAGATCAATCTTTGGTCTGTCTCTCTGGTTCAATAGTTGCCTCGTCTATGAGCATGACCGGGATGTCGTCCTTGATGGGATAGACCCGGTGGCACTGGACACATTTGAGGCCTTTTTCGTCGGCCGTAAGTTTGATATCGGTTTTGCATTTAGGACAGGCCAGGATTTCAAGCAGTTGGGCGTCTATTGCCATAGTCTTTATCTCCTCTGAGCTATCTTACCATATTTTTTCATTAAAGTTTATTTTTGGGAATTTTAGATCTCCTCTCATTTCTTGCCTGAGGGGTGTTTTTCTGATACTTTCTGAGGTGATATGAGAGAGGAGTTTGGACTTCCCCTGGAAATGCCGCCGTTTCAGGGAAAAATCCATCCCGATTACAGGGATCTGCGATTTTTAGAGGCGATATCTGACTGTCAAGGTCTTCTTTCCCAGCCGACATGTGAGATTCTTATCGACAGCCGTAACCGGATAGGCAAAGTCGAACTTTATATAAGCGAAACCCGCACGCGGACAGTGGTCATCAAAGAATTCCGGACTCAATGGATCGATAAACTCAAAAGCGCTTTCCAGCCCTCAAAGGCTTCAAAGGCTTGGAGAGGGGCGAGTGCACTGCTGCTAAAAGGCTTCAATACGTCGTGTCCCGTAGCTCTTTTGGAAAAGAGAACCGGCCGTTTTGTGAAGCAGAGTTTTTTTATCTCCGAGATGGTAGAGGATACCGAGGAAATCCGCTATATGTTTCCCCGTCTGGAGCCGGATAAACTCAAGGAGCTTTTATCTGCACTGGCGGACACTCTTTCCCGGATTCACTCGGAGGGCCTTCTTCACCGGGATCTCTCTGATGGAAACATCCTTGTTAGACGAAACGAAGACGAAGAGGGATATGTGTTTTATCTTATCGACACCAACCGGATTAGGGAAAAAAAGAGAGTGGGGGCTCTGCGGCAGGTAAAAAATCTCGTCCGGCTGGGCATCCCGCGAGACTTTCAGAAGTATTTCCTGGAGCAGCATTTTAAAACAGATAAACTTTCCTCTTTTATCTGGTTCTGGTATAGATTTAATAAAGTGCGGTTTACTTGGATTATTGAGATAAAGAAAAAACTGCGGTTAAAACAGATCGCCCAAAAATTAAAAATTCAGTAATATGAAAGAGACCTTCCGCTGGAATCCCTATGCCGATCAACCCCACAACGTGGCCCCAAAAAATGAACGCCTGCGCCATCACTTTAAACATGCCGGGAGCTATATTCCCCTTCTCTTTTCTAATCTGAGAAAATTAGCACCCGGATTGAGATTGTACAGGAAATATAGGAAGTTTCAGTATAGAGAAAAGGTCCGCATTGCCGATCCCTTTGCCGTGGCGGTTTCTCCGCTCGGAGATAGAAACGTTGAGGTCGTCGCTCTATTAGAAGAAATGGGTGTGTCCAAAACTCTTGTGAGGATCGCATCCTGGGAAAAAGATCGGTTTGATAAAATTGAAGCCTTATTAATACTTTTGAAGGAGAGGGGAATCGGCATTATTTTTGCTGTCCTTCAGCAGCGCGATGATGTCCTCTTTCCCGAAAAATGGGAGGCTTTTCTGGATGAAGCGTTTTCAAGATTTCGCAAGTTCTCTCCATATTTCGAGATCGGACATGCCTGGAACAGGACCAAATGGGGCGTCTGGGATTATACGGAATACCTGAGGTTGGCTGAAAGGGCTGTTCCCTCAGCCGAAAAACACGATGTCAAACTGGTCGGTCCGGCGGTGATCGATTTTGAATTCCATCTCTACCCTCCTGTTCTTAAAAAAATCCCATTCGATATTGCAAGTTCCCTTCTCTATGTGGACCGGATGGGGGCGCCTGAAACGTATCAGGCCGGATGGGATACGTCCAAAAAACTGGCGCTTCTCCGGGCCACAGTGGATGTCTGTTTGGAGGAGAGGCCGCTGTGGATAACCGAATTTAACTGGCCGCTTAAAGACACCGGGAAATACTCCCCGGCTTCGGGCAAACCCAATGTCACAGAAGATGAACAGGCCGACTATTTGGTCCGCTATTATGTTTTATGTTTAGCGACCGGATATGTTGAGAGGATCTATTGGTGGCAGCTCGTGGCACCCGGATACGGTTTGATCGACAGCCGGGAGGAGCCTTGGAGGAAGAGGCCCAGTTTTTTTGCATTTAGGACAATGGTCTCACTATTGAGAGACAGTGAATTTCAAAGGACAATCCCCCACCCGATGGCTGAAATCTTTGTTTTTCACAGAGACGGGGAAAGTTTTGTGGTGATCTGGACTAAAGATGAATCAAATTGGGGAAAGTTTTTGGCTTTGGATTCCTTTCTCCCGGGACATGTGGATCGGGTCGTGGGCCGTGATGGGGAGGCCATTCCGGTTCATGACGGCCAAATTGAGATCAACGGCAGCCCGAAGTATGTGTTTTATAAGTGAGTGAGCGAGATTACCACGTCGCAAGGCTCCTCGTAATGACATGGTGCGCTCGCGATAACGAAGGAGAAGAAATTGCCTTTTAGTAAGAATGAAGTGGCTGACTATGAAAAAAAGCGATACCGCGGATTAGATCAGAGGATCGTGCATTCGCGTGAACTGAAAATCCTCAAAAAGATCTTTGATAGAATTGGCGAGACTTCGGGTTTAGCCCTCGATCTTCCCTGCGGATACGGAAGGTTTTCCGATTTTCTTCTTGAGAGGGGATTAAGGCTAATAAACTGCGACATCTCCCACGCCATGGTCGAAAGGGCCAATGAACGAATCTCAAAACTCACCCCATCTAGCGGGAGCGGTGCTGTGGCTGATGCAGCTTCAGGTTTGCCTTTTAAAGAGGCCGTCTTTTCACTCGTTTTCTCCATGCGGTTATTTCATCATGTCCACCACAGCGAAGACCGCAGAAAAATCCTTCGCGAGTACAGCCGTGTGACTTCCGGATGGGCCGTTCTCTCCTACTACCAATCAAATGTCCTTCATAAAGTCCAGAGAACATTCCGCCGAAAGATTAAAAAAACACCCACGCGGATAAAAATGATTACAAGACAGGAATTTCAAGGTGAAGCGGAAGACTTGGGGTTTGAAGTTGTTTCTGTCTTCCCCTTATTCCGTGGGATTCACTCCCAGCACATAGCCCTTTTGAAAAAGACTAGAACCAGAACTTGATTCCCACCTTGAGTGAAACACCCGAAAAATCGATGAGGGCCTCTTTGGCATCCGTGACCCAGGCTTCTGTGGGTTTTCTTTCGCGGATGTAAAGAAGCGGGACGGTTTTATCGAGCCTAATCTGTGATTTGTAAAAAAACAGAGGGCCTGACTCTGAGTAAGCATAACCAGTGGACTCCTTGTAGGTATCCGTGCCCTTGAATCCATCGATTTTAGCGTAGTGCCCCACGGCTTCGACAAACAGCATGGCAAATGGAGCGATCTCATATTCATACCCCACGCCGCCCAGAAATCCGATTCCCTGGGCCTTGGCGCTGCCGCTCCACTCCTGCCAGAAGTCCCCGGTCTGGTAACGGTAGTAGTAGTTGGCCTTGGCAAAGTAGTATTCGATGCCAACCTTTAGAAAGATGAAGTGTGCGGGATGGGCTGTGAAAGAGATACTGATGGGCATGGCGTCGACTCTTGGTTTTGCGGAATAATAGTCAAAAGAATCTGACCTTTCGAATTTGATGGCACTTTCCATTTCGCCCCGGTAATAATCGAGTCCGATTCCGATCGAGATATTGTTAGCAAGGGGGAAAAACACTTCAGTGCTGGCAAGGTAGGTAAGATGGAGGGGCCTGACTTTGTATGTGCCTCTTATCCCGAGAGTTTCCCTGTAATAATCGGCTAAACCTTCGGCCCCTTCATTGAGCTGCCCTCCGGCAACATAGTTGCTGCCTATGGAGAATCTGAAACCAAAGCGCTTAATAAC
>JAZFSR010000005.1:0-3330 GCA_036446295.1 Candidatus Aminicenantaceae bacterium | reverse complement strand
AGGAAGTGAAGATGGTATGGGGAAAGGATCTTTTTTAACTCCCTTAAAAATATTAGGTTCAGGAGGTTACTGGGCGTATACCCATATTTTCACGCCGCAGGGCCCCTCTGATGTGAATGACTTTAATCTAGAAATAGGAAATAATGGAGCCGGGCTATTTACTTCACAGGCGAAATTAAAATTTACAGAGATTTTAAAAAACTTGGATTTTAAGTTATCTGGAGGAATATTTTTCTCTGATAAAGAAAGGAATCAGTCAAAATCTATGGGAATAGAAGTAGGAGGAGAATTTACGCTTTTCATCGACAAATTTCTCGCTTTCGATTTCGGCGTTTCATTTGCTCAATTAGGGGATTTCTACGGCAGTGAAATTCAAAAGGGGATTTATGAGATCTTTGGTCGATTTCAAATAGAGTTTTAAGCTAGATAGGAGGTGAAACTTGATGAAAGATAAAAAGGAAGTTAGACATTCTCGCCGGAATTTTTTAAAAAAGGCAGGGACAGCAGCCACGGTTGCTTCTGTTGGTCTTGCCGCTCATTTAAAAATTCCTGGTCTCAATGCAGACGAAACTGGAATACCTCGGTATGCCATGGTTGTTGATTTACGAAAATGCTATGGCTGCCGTGCATGCACAGTAGCCTGCAAGAGTGAATTTGAGGTTCCTCTCGGCGTGTTCCGGACGGTTGTCGAACAGAAAGAGAAAGGAAGTTTTCCTGGGGTTAAGAGGTTTTTCCAACCTCGCCTGTGTAATCATTGCGCTAATCCTATCTGTGTAGAGGACTGTCCTGTTGATCCCGTGAAAGGTGTCTATAAGAACAATGGGAAAACAGTGGAATATGATAAAAAAGCGACATACCAGAGGCCTGACGGGCTAGTTTTGGTGGATTATGAGCGGTGTGTTGGCTGCCTGGCATGTGTTGATGCCTGTCCTTATAATGCTCGATATGAAGATCCCATCAAATTAGCAGGCGGTGAACCTGATAATCACACCGTTGGGAAATGTGTTGCCTGTTTTCATCGAGTAGATAATGGAATTGAGCCTTCTTGTGTAAACACTTGCCCTGCCGAAGCGCGCATTTTCGGGGATATAAATGATCCTACGAGTAAAGTTTCCAAGCTTTTAAAAGAGCATAAAACCCAAGTCCTATTTCCAGAAGAGAAAACAAATCCTCATGTGTTTTATATTTCCTTTGAAAAAGGAATCTATGAGAAAGGAGGGAGGTGGATCGATGAGATTAAATAGAAGAGATTTTGTTAAATTAGGAATGATCAGCGGGAGTCTTCTTGGATTAAATTCTTTTTCGCGGTCAACAAAATTAGAAGGGCAAGTCAAAATAGGTGATTTTTCCCCTGAGACCGGCAAAAAAAGGAAGGCAATCCCGTCGGCTTGCTGGCAGTGTGTCGCTCGTGACGGCATCATTTGCTATGTTGAAGACTGTCGGCTGGTGAAAATTGAAGGCAATCCCAAATTACCACGAACGAATGGGAAGTTGTGTTCAAGAGGTCAAGCAGGGATCAACCAAGTATACAATCCCGATCGTCTTCTCTATCCCTTGAAGAGGGTTGGAAAGCGCGGTGAGGGGATGTGGAAGAGAATTTCCTGGGAAGAAGCCATTAATGAATTGACTGAGAAGCTAAGTGAAGTTATAGATGCAGGCCATCCAGAAGAGATTATGTTTCATTATGGCCGCATGAAAGCGAGCTCGAGTAAAATAATCAAAGATTATTTTTTCACGGCTCTTGGAACCGGGACAATCGGAAATCACACAGCAATATGTGAAGGAGGAAAGTGGTCTTCACAAGAGCTCGTTTGGGGAGCGCACTACGATGTCAACGATGTAACTCATACCAATATGATTCTCAATTTTGGCTGTAATATGCTCGAAGCCCACACGTCTCATATTCCATTTGCCCAAAGAGTTATTAAGTCCGTAGTTGACCGGGGAGTTAAAATGGTCACCTTTGATGTTCGGCTCTCGAATACGGCAGCAAAATCAGCCGAGTGGATTCCTATCAAGCCTGGCACGGACGGTGCTGTAGCCTTAGCGATGTGTAATGTGATTATGAACAAAGGATTGTATGATAAAGAATTCATCGACACTTGGACCAATGTGACTCCAAGCCAACTGAAAAAACATTTAAAGAGTTATACTCCGAATTGGGCAGAAAAAATAAGCGGTGTTCCTGCAAAAAAAATTGAATCTTTAGCCATTGAATTTGCCAAGGCAAAACCAGGAACTTGTGTTTCTTACAGGGGAGCTGTGGCTCATTACAACGGAAACGAAAACGAGAGAGCCATGAAAATGTTGGATGCTATTTGTGGATATATCGATGTCAAAGGAGGAACGTGCAAGGCCGTTGGAGCAGGATGGAAGAATTCTTTCAAGAAGCCGACGACGGCGACAAAAAAATTGAAAATATTGGATGGATTTCCCAACGAAGCAGCCTATCCTACTCATCACATGAGCCATAAAGTTCTGAAAATGATTAAAGATGGTTCTTTTGGAAGGCCCAAAATTTATATAGTTTACTGCTACAATCCAGCTTACGTTAATGGTGAATGTCAGGAAAATATCGACATACTTAAAGATGAAAGCTTGATTCCTTACCTGGTGGCAGTCGATGTGGCTGTTTCAGAGACATCAGAACTGGCTGATTTGATACTTCCCGATGCGACTTATCTTGAGAGATGGGATTGGGAAGATATGGTTTCCTACGACCAGATTCCTGAATTCTACATCCGTCAGCCTGCTGTACCTCCCCTAGGACAATCTAGGGATTTCAAAGATGTTTGCTGTCAGATGGCAAAAAAAATGGGACGGGATTTAGGGTTCAGTTCTGCTGAGGAGTTTGTAAAAGATGCGTGTGAAAAAACTCCTGGAGTCAAAGAAGCCGGCGGTTTTGAATACATGAAAAAGCATGGAGCTTGGGTCGACTCGAAAGCTAAACCCAGGTACCGTTCCTTTGCTGAGGAAATTAAACCAGAAGATCTAGAGGGCACGATTCTCGATGAGGCAACTGGTGTCTATTGGACAGGGAAAGAAGAAGACTATGCATCCACTAAGGACGCCTACAAGAAATATGTCGGACAGAAAATTGGAAACAAGGTTTACCGGGGATTTCCTCCGGACAAAGTCAACAAATCGGGGAAATTTGAGATTTATTCCAACCTGTTAAAGAAAAAGGGATTTGCTCCAATGCCAACTTATATGCCCATTCCCGAACACCAGAAGATGAAACCGGATGAGTTGATTTTGACAAATTTCAAGGTTGCTGTTCAGTCTCATTCTCGAACTCAAAACTGCAAATGGCTTACTGAGATTTACCAT
>JAZFSR010000004.1:0-5815 GCA_036446295.1 Candidatus Aminicenantaceae bacterium | reverse complement strand
AGAAAAAAGAAATGCCAATGGCTTTATTGATGTTCTTTTATTTTTTCCTAGTGATTGTCAGCTTCTGGATCCTCAAACCGCTCAAGAAAACGATTTTTAGCGAATTCTATGATGATGCTGGATTTAATCTGTTGGGTTGGAAAATGGATGCAGCATCAGCAGAACTTTTGGCTAAAGTGATGAACATGTTTGTGGCCATAATGGCTGTTGTTGTCTTTACCTGGCTTGTACGCCGTATGCATCGACAGCAGCTCACACTTGTATTTTCCGCTTTTTTTATAGTCGCTTATGTGATCTACAGTTTAGTAATTAATAATCCGACGGATGTTACGGTCTGGACTTTTTATCTCTTCGGTGATCTTTTCAGCACTCTTATGGTGGCCACATTTTTTGCCTTTCTAAACGACAGCGTAACTCCTGAGGCAGCAAAAAGATTGTATGGATTGATCGTGCTGGGGGGAGTCACTGGAGGATTTTTTGGATCTATGATACTTGCGGTTTGGATAACAAAAGTATCTGCGTCCTCATGGATGTGGATTTGTCTTGGTTTGGCCCTTGCAATCATTGTTGTGGCCCTTGCGGCCGGTCGTCTTGTTTCTAAAAACCCGCCTGAGTATAAAGTTGTTCCATTAAAAGAAGAAGCACCCAAGAAAAAATCTAATCTCCTCACCGAAGCCGGCAAACTTGTCTTTAAGTCCAAATACCTCTTGTCTATTGTGGCCATTGTTGGATTGTATGAGATCGTGTCCACAACAATTGATTTTCAGTGGACATCGACAATTTTGCACTATCTGGATGGGCCGGCTATTGGTGTACAATATTCTAGGATATACTGGATCTCCAACAGTGTGTCCATGTTTGTCCAGCTGTTCCTCACAAGCTATATTATGACGCGATTTGGCGTGAAATCAGCCCTCATTTTTCTTCCCGTCGCCATGATTTTTAGCTCTCTTGCATTTATGGCATTTCCAATTCTCTGGGTTGGAAGCTTTTTAAATACCGCAGACAGCGGATTTGCATACTCTATCAACCAATCAGCCAGAGAAACGTTGTACACCATCACAACAAGAGAAGAAAAATACAAGGCTAAAGCCTTTATCGATATGTTTGTACAACGGTTTGCCAAAGTGCTTTCTATTGGTGTTCTTTTAGCCACGACAGCCATTTTTGTAAATTTTGGAGCTCGCCGCTGGTTGAGTCTTTTTAATATCGCGGTCGTAATACTCTGGTTGTTTGCTGTCTGGTATGCCGGGAACAAATTCAAGGATGTCATTGAATCTTGATTGGAATAGTCGGAAAAGGCTTTTTCTCAACTATAATTTTTCGCCCACCCAATAATTGTGCAAAGCTTTACAACTTAAATAAAATCTGGAAGTTAAATAGACTTATATTCCCTTTTTCAACAGCTTTTTTCACAGGAAGAGTGAAAAAAAATGCTTCTTCATTAAGAAGAAGAGCGTGCGCGATTGTCTCTGGCTAGGCCTTTCTTAGACAGGGGAGCCGTATCGTTTGATTTTTTAATTTTTTCTCTTTATGATAAATACAAAATGTGAGTGGGAAAATGGATATAGACAGGAGTCAACAATGAAAAGGAATCTCTTTTTAAGTCTTTTTATTTGCTTCTTTGTCTTTTCCACAGCCGCCGCCGTCGCGCAGTTCACTCCTGCGGAGTTGAGCCAAAGAGAGGATATCGAGGAATGGCTCAAGGGGGGCGAAATCGTCGGATCTGAAGAAATCGGAGAAGGAGTGACGAAGCCCTACAGGCTCTTCCTTAAGGCCGGAGAGGTTGAGCTTTCCGGTGCCTGGAAAAATCCAAAGGGAATGCAGCAGGGATTTCTCGAAGGCTGGCAGTATGAGATTGCGGCCTATCAAATGGATAAGCTTCTCGGTTTGAATATGGTTCCGCCTACCGTAGAGAGAACATTTAATAAAAAAAAAGGATCACTCCAGTTTTGGATCTCAGGGACGATGAGTGATCTGGATCGCATAGATAACGGTGTGCAAATGCCGGATTCACACATCAATCGATGGGAAAACAGGAAATATTTAGCACGGGCATTTGACTGTATCATTGCCAACGATGACAGAACTCAGCAGAATATTCGCTACACAAAAGATTGGCGGACAATCTTGATCGACCATTCCCGTGCATTTCGGTCTACAAGAAAACATACAAAAAACCTTATGTTCGGAAAGAACGGACTCAAAGGGGATATTTTGTTTCGCCGGCTTCCCAGGAAATTTGTTGAAAATGTCAAAGCCCTCAACTTTGATCAGATTAAGGAGGCTGTCGGGATTTACCTGACGAATAGAGAAATCAATGCTATCTTGAGCCGGAAAGACATATTTTTGAAAGAAATTGATGAGATGATAAAGGAGCAGGGTGAGGATAGTGTACTTTATTAATATTATTTGTCGAAAAGAAGGAGAGAAAACATGAGAAAAAAAATTATTTTTATCATCTCTATTGTCCTTGCTGCAGGGTTTTCCACCCAGGCCGTAGCCCAGTTTACGCCTGAGGAAATTGCAGAAAGAGAGAAGTGGGAGAAGCTTCTCCAAGATGCGGACGTTGTCGGACAGGAACAGATGGGGGGGAAGGAAGCCGTTACAGAACCATGGGTTTTAGATTTGGAACAAGACGGGGTGAAATTTAGAGCCATCTGGAAAAATCCGCTCGGACGAATGAAAGGATTTCTGGAAAGCTGGAAATGGGAAATTGCAGCCTATCGCATCGATAAACTTTTAGGTCTAAATATGGTGCCAGTGACCGTAGAGAAAAGGTTTCGGAACGATCGCGGTTCCTGTCAGTTATGGATTGAAGATACATTTACTTTAAAAGACAAAGAGGAGAAGAAGTTAAAGACTCCATCCTACAAGGTATTTCCTTGGAATCGTGCGTTATTCAAACAGAGGGCTTGGGATAACCTTATCTACAACGAGGACCGTCACCAGAACCAATTCCTTATCACACTAGACTGGCGCATGCTGCTCATCGACCACTCACGGTCATTCGCGACTTCGAAAAGATCCACAAAACGGATGATTTACGATGAAAAATTCAATGAAGGCCCCCGTCTGATGAAGGAACTTCCTCGAACACTCTACGAAAACATCAAAACATTGACAGCCGAAAAAATTAAAGGCGTTGTTGAAGATTATCTGACAGACTCTGAAATCGAGGCGGTTCTGCTGCGGAGAGACCTGATTGTTATCTGGATGGAAAAGCGAATCAAGGAGTTGGGAGAAGATAAGGTCCTTTATTAATTTGTCGTGAATAATCCAGGTTAATTAATCAGCTGTCTTTTTTTAGGATGCCCTTCTGTTCTAAATACTGGATAACCCTATCTTTGCTTTGCTCAAGATCGAGCTTACTTGTGTCAATGGTGAGTTCAGGATTGAGCGGCTCCTCGTAGGGTGCTGAAATTCCAGTGAATTCTTTGATCTCTCCAGTCCGGGCTTTTTTGTACAGCCCTTTTGGATCCCTCTGTTCTGCGATTTCTAAGGGTACGGTCATATACACTTCTATGAATTCTTCATCTTTAAGGAGCCGGCGTGCCAAGTCTCTGTCTTTCCTGTAGGGAGAGATAAAGGCTGTCATCGTCAACAATCCGGCGTCTGCAAACAGTTTTGACACTTCGCCGATGCGTCGGATGTTCTCTTCACGGTCTTCGGGAGAGAAGCCAAGATTTTTATTTAAGCCATGGCGGATATTGTCTCCATCCAGCACATAGCAGAGATGACCGCGGTTGTACAATTCCTCTTCTAGGGCAAGGGCTAATGTTGATTTTCCGGATGCGGATAATCCGGTAAACCAGATTACGACTCCTTTCTGTTTGAGCAGTTGTTCTCTTTCAGATTTGGATAGAGCGCTTTGCTGCCACGTGATATTGGTGGCTTTATTTTTTGTCATTCTTTAATCTCCATCATATTCCTGAAAATGATTATTGCATATTGAGCGATTTATAATAGTCAATCAGAATTTCTGCCACTTCGGGCCGACTGAACTCCTTGGGAGGACGCTGTCCTTGTGACAGTTGTTTTCGCAGCTCGGTTCCGGAAATGAGCACGCGATCTTCTTTGCCGTGAGGACAGGTTTTCATAGATGCCATTCCATCACATTTATGGCACCAGAAAGTCCAGTCGATTCTTAAAGGTTTAATGCGCAGTTCTTCGGACCCGATTTTATCGAATATCTTCTGGGCATCGAAGGGGCCATAGTAATTACCCACGCCGGCATGATCACGACCGATTATCAAATGGCTGCATCCATAATTTTGTCTGAAAATAGCATGAAGGACAGCTTCTCTAGGCCCTCCGTATCGCATTTCCATCGGATACACTTTGAGCACAACCCTGTCCGCCGGATAATAATTTTTAAGCAGCACTTCATAACATTTCATTCGGATATCGGCGGGAATATCGCCTGATTTGAGTTTCCCAACTAATGGATGGATGAAGAGTCCATCTGTGACTTCCAGGGCTATTTTTGTGCAGTATTCGTGGCTTCTGTGAATTGGATTTCTTGTCTGAAAAGCAGCGATTGTATTCCAGCCTTTTTCTTCAAAAAGTACCCGTGTCTCTGCAGGACGACCAAAGTGTTGTCCAAATTGTTGAGGATAGGGGCCCTCACTGAAGACTTTTAAGGGACCGGATATCAGGATGTCTTTTTGGGCCAATAATTTAGATACTCCCGGATGGGATTCATCATCCGTTCGGAAGACCATTTTTGCTTCGTTGTTTTTATCATAGTTGTATTTTTCTGTCACAACCATACTTCCCATCAGTTCTCTTGATTCTTCATCACGGAGAGCCACATGGCTTCCTATGGAAATGGTATCTGCCTGATCCTTCGATATGGAGAGAGTGATTGGAATAGGCCAGAGAGTTCCATCGGCAAGATGCATAGAGTCAACTACATTCTTGTAATCTTCTTGATTCATGAATCCTGAAAGTGGACTGAATGCGCCAATGGCCATCATGATCAAATCTGATGTTTCTCTGGATGTCATTTGTATGATCGGTAGAGATTTGGCTTTCTCTCTTTCGTCGATGAGTTCGTCATCATTGAGAAGAAGAGGGGTGAGCTGTCCTCCTCCGTGAGGAGGAACGAGGTGTGTCGTCATTGAATACTCCTTAATTTTATAAATAGCCTAGTGATTTAAGTCTTTTTCTTATGGCATCAACTTCGTCGGCAGTTAAGCTGGGTTCGTCCGCCTGTTTTGTCTCCTTGATCTGGCTTTTTGTCGAAACGAGATCCCTGAGCACATAGACGATAAAATCGGTGACAGAATTGAAGCCGCTTCCGGTAATCGTCTCCGCAAGGCGGTTGTATAACGTGCCTGGAATTTTAATTGTGACTTTTTTGTCCGCAGACTTTTTTTGTGATACACTCATATAACACTCCTATAAGAGTGTTGGTAGAATATAAAAGATTTGTGTTTTTGTCAAACAGATATTTTTTTAAACATGATCAAGATATTTTGATTGTGCTCTCTTTTGTAATCAAATCCGTCCATAAACTGGCGCGAGATCAAGATTCCCAATCCGCCTACCTGTTCCGATTTCAGGATTTCATTAATGTTGGGTTTCTTGGTCTTTCTTGGATCAAAAGGAATACCTTTGTCTCTAATCTCGAGATAAAAGTTGTCTTTGTCTTTCCAGGTTTTTAAAAAGATTTTATCTTTTTTATCCGGATAAGCATATCTTATAATATTCACACATACCTCGAGAAGAGAAAGCTCGATAGCGAAATATTCTTCTTCAGAGAAGCTTAATTTCGATAGGTTTTTTTTTAAAAAACTTCGGACTTTTTCTA
>JAZFSR010000003.1:0-2072 GCA_036446295.1 Candidatus Aminicenantaceae bacterium | reverse complement strand
GTGTGTTCTCCTCAAAATAGCGTTCCTTCACCAGTTGTGCTCCGAGTTCTACAATCTTGACAGCCATTCCTTTTGGATTTTTAATTTGGATTTTTACTTCTATTTCGAGCATCGAGAAATTCCCTTTTCTTGGTATTGAGTTTTATAGAGATCTGTTCAATACAAAGTCTGAGACCATTGCAAGGGTGTCTCTAAAAATGGATTCGGGAAACAAATTTATCAAATCTTTAGACTTGAGAGCGAATTCCTCCGCCTTCTGGAATGTGTATTCAAGAGCTCCGTTAGATTTGACCATGTTAAGAATTTCTTGTATTGAATTATCGGACAGTTCTCCTCCCTCCAAGATTGTGGCGACCCGGCTTCTATTTTCTGTTCCATCAACCCTTAAGGTGTAAATGAGAGGAAGAGTGATACGTTTTTCATTCAAATCTAAAAGAATGGGTTTGCCAAGAACACTCGCATCTCCAGAAAAATCGAGAAGGTCATCGATCAGTTGAAAACTCATTCCAAGGTTTCTTCCGAATGAGATGAGACGGTTGAGCTCAACTTCAGTGGCTCCCCCCAGTATTCCCGCAATCTGGCAGGATGCAGCAAAAAGCGATGCTGTTTTCTTGTTTAAAATTTCCAAGTATTCATGCTCTAAAATGTTGAGGTTCCCGCTCATGTAGTATTCAAACAATTCCCCATCGATCATTTCAGCTGAAACATCGGTCAGGATTTTAATGATGTTTTTGAAATTGCTTTCGAGAGAAAGCCCGAGAGTCTTGATGTACAAATAATCACCCAGCAGGACTGTGATATTAGGCCCCCATTTGGTATGGACGGTCTCTTTGCCTCTTCTCGTGTCCGATTGGTCGATGATGTCATCATGAAGAAGGCTAGCCGTGTGAATAGTCTCGACCAACGCAGACATGCGGATATGTTCTTTCCCTTTATACTCAAAGAGTTTTGCACAGAGAATGAGGAGAGCCGGCCGGATTCTTTTCCCACTTTTCTGAAAGAGATAGGAACTGATCTCAGAAATGATGGGATTTGAAGATTTGGAGAAGATCTGGAGAGACTTTTCCACCTCATCTAAATCGCCTCTAATATTTTTGTAAAGTAATGCCAAAGAAGGTTTTTTTTTCAAATGAGATGAGAAATAATCCTTAACTTCGTTTTTCATTGTCACGGGACTGAATTCAGCTCGATCTTTCATAGTCGGCCTTATCTTAACATCTCAAATTTGATATTTCAATTCCAAAGAGAGTGGTGAAATTAAGGGTTGTTTGATCTGAAAAGTCAGGCCATGAAATGTTTTTTATCTCAGCTATATATTGAGCGATGTCTTTAACGAATTTTGGTTCATTCCTTTTTATCTTTCCTCTGAAGGGGATGGGCGTCAGGAAGGGGGAATCGGTTTCTATGAGGAGGCGATCTAAGGGCATTTTTCTTGCGACTTCTCTCAGTTCATGTGCTTTGGGAAAGGTGACAATCCCAGAGAAAGAGATGAGAAAATTTTTGTCCATCATCTTTTTAGCAAAATCCCAGTCTCCCGTAAAACAGTGAAGAACTCCTCCTCTGGTGAACTTCTCTTCTTCAATACAGTCGATGATGCTTTGAGAGGCTTCACGGCTGTGAATAATGACGGGCAAGTCCAGTTCCTGTGCCAGATTGAGCTGCTTCCGAAAGGCAAGGATTTGGGAATCAGAAGGGGAAAAATTGTAGTGAAAATCAAGGCCGATTTCACCGACAGCATGAATTTTTTTGTCTTTGGCCAGGCTTTCAATTTTTATCAATGATTCTGCAGTAAAATCCTTCGCTTTGTGTGGATGAACCCCTCCGGATGCATAAATATTTTGGATTGTTTTGGTGAGTTCTGTTGTGATTTGGATACTTTCGGGCTCTGTGATTTCTGCGGGACAGAGAATGGCTTTGATCCCTTCCTGGAATGCGGATTGGATCACTTTTAAGCGGTCTTCATCGAAAGCGGACATGCTCAGATGAGCATGGGAGTCGATGATAAAGTGTTTTTTGTCTTCGATTTATTCTCTTGCCTATTGAAGAATAAGGCGGATCAGAAATCTGAAAGG
>JAZFSR010000002.1:0-3427 GCA_036446295.1 Candidatus Aminicenantaceae bacterium | reverse complement strand
GTCCCCAGTCAAAACCAATTTATCTATTACTTCATGTTGGCCGAACAGTATGAAAATTTGAATAATGACGATAAAGCCCAGGAAAATTATGAAAAAGCTTATGCTATGAGGCCTGAGTATATCAAGGGATTGATCGACTATGCGAACTTTACTCTGAACCAGAATAAATTTGATAAGACTTTAGAATTGATAGAAAGAGCCAAGGATAATGAGGACCAGAAATTTAACTATTATCTGATCAAAGGCAAAGCGATGATGGGATTGGGCAGATACGCCGATGCCATTGCAGAATTTCTGGAAGGAAATAAAATTTACAACAGTGATCTGGGCCTGCTCAATTCTCTTGGATTCTGCTATCAAAAAACTGACCAGAAAAAAGAGGCCTTAGAAATACTCAATATTTCTCTCAAGCTAAATCCCGAACAGGAACAGGTCAAGGCCCTCATAAAAGAGATTGAAAAGAAATAGTTCAAGTTTTGTTGTATTTCCAGAAGAAATTCATTAAAATAACTCGAAATACTTGCTCCCTGTATGATGTTAAAATCAAGGAGGACAAAGATGAAGAAAAATAGGGTAAGGTTAATAGCGTTGATTCTTGTTTTCTCTCTGGTGTCACTTTCAGGAAACTTGATGGCGGCAGAAAGAAAGGGAGTCAAGTTAATCATTCAGAAAACCGATGGTCAGGAAATTAAGGGTGAACTCATAACAGTCAAGAGTAATTCGCTTCTAATCTTGGATGCGGAAACAGAAACGGACACGACTGTCAATCTCAACATCATTGATGTTATTACGGTTGATAATAAATCCCTGATGTTTGAATTAGGAGTCGGTGGATTCCTTTTGATGGGAGCAACAAGGTTAAGTCTACACAGCTCTTTAGAGAGGGTTGATGAGGGAGACGAGACGGCTACGACCCATCAAGTGCAGGATACATGGTTATGGGGGGCTATGGGTGCCGGGGTTGGCGTTTTGGCCGGGGCCGTTTTTGGGGTGAATAAAACCATCCGCATTCAAGGGGAATCAGAAGCGGACATCCAGAGTGCTATGGAAAAACTCAGCAAAAAAGCCCGTGTCAAAGGCATCCAATAAAACAATTAAAGCAATTAATTAAAGGGACATCATACTTAATTCAATTAAAGCAATTAATTAAGGGGACATCATACTTAATTAATTTCCTTTAATGTCTTTATTCCGCGCCGTGTTAGCGAGACGTGCGAGAATCTTATGTGCTCGCTTATCATTGACAATGCCGCATTGGCAGGGATTGGCGATTTCCTCAGCGGCTTCCTCAAGTGTCATTTTCCCATTCTGCAGACTCTTGACAATATGTCTCACCAGGTTTTTTGCAATGAGTCCATGTCCACACATCGTAATGAGAGAGAGCTCATCTCCTTCAGGAAGTTCCTGGGTATGTCCGAATGGGCCTAAGCAGAAGAGATATGTGTGTTCCACAAAACCAGTTTTTTGACAGCACGAGTGAGTATCACCGGTCAATCCTGTGAGAACGATCGAGATGGGATATCCAAGTTTCCTGTTCCTTGGAATCCAATTTTTTTGGAGGTCATTAAGTAAACTTTCGACTATTTTGAGATCAGAAAAGGCTACTTCCAGCCGTACTAATTTTGGATCTTTGGCCGCTTTAGCGAGGCGTTTATTGGTCCATTTAGGCCAATGATCCCCTCCAAACTCTAACATCTTAGCAGCAAGAACTCCCATGGCTGCACTCACTTCGTTTTTGCCACGAAAAGATTTGGGAACCATAGCCAACATGATGATTTCCTCTCCAGGTCGAGATGGATCCAATCCCCGTCTTTGTGTCGTGTGTGTCATGGCTGTACCACACCGAGATTCGATTTTGCATTAGGAAGGCGAAATATGTTTGAACCAAAGATTTTTTCAAATGGAGATCTGCCTCTTTTATCAGCACGAAGCGCTACGGAAAGACTGAACACACTTTCAACTTCGCTCGAAAGCGCCGCAACCATCGTCATCAACACGACAGCTGAGTCATTTGGCAGAATGAATTCAATAACGCACGAAATAATCTTTTCATCGAGGATTTCCGCCTTTATCGCACCTGTCTTTGGATCGTCAATCAGAGCCGCAATCGGATTTTCAGGTATAACATCATACCCATGGGCTTTGAAAGTCTTGACGATCTTCTCCACGTCCCTGAAGCGGCCGCCAAGAACTGGCCGCCCAACCTCTATAAAGACGCCGATTTCTCCCCGTTTGTAGCGGTTTTGACTATCATTGGTTTTGATCCCTTCTGTCCCGCGTCCAGTGACAAGGGTTGTCTCATGAACCGCCAGGGGATTACTGAAGGTTTCCCTTATTACCCGAGGCCACTCCAGCTTGACAGGAGTGATGGCATCCGTGGGACATTTTTTAGCGCGGAAGCAGGCTCCGCATTCGGTACATTCATTGGGATCAATTGAGGAGGTGTCGCGTCCAGATGTGATCGCCTCCATCGGACATAATGGTATGCAGAAGCCACATCCGATGCATTTCGATTGATTGATGTATCGATGAGGTCCAATCTCACTGGTTTTTTTGGAGGGCTTGGTCTGGAAGATCCCCACTCCATAAAATACCAGTCCCATTTTGGTCGTCCTGGTGATAAAAGTTCTCCTCGAAATTTCTTTTTTTGAAGCACTCATTGTTTTTCAGCCGAATAATTTAGTTATCATGGAGGACTTCAAAGGTTAAAGAAGTCCAATAGCTCTCCCAGTTATGAGTTTCTTTTTTGACCCATTCCATGTGAATCGTCCTGATTAGATAAGGGCCGGTTTTAACTAGAGGAATGACAGCCTTTCCGTCCGAATCCGTCTTGGTTGATCCTGCCATTTCTTCCCCATGTCCCGGATAACTCCAAGCGACTTCTGCATTTTTTAGAGGCTCGCCCCTTAACAACACTTTTATGGGGATATTTTCGCCACGTTTGAGGGCGTAAGGGTTTTTCAGAGGGACGATCTCAATGACTAGCCCGATAGGCTTGAGGGGTGTCTCATCCAGCTGTTTCCCGACTTGTAAGATGCTTTTCGGATACTTGGAATAGTACTCTATGGCGGCTTGTTCGAGAATCCCTTCTTGTTTTCTCAATTCGTAGATCTGAGGCAGGCCGTCATGGAGGAGATATTCGTTGAATTGCTCGGCCGTGAGTTTGATCTCTTTGGGTTTTAATGCTGCCGCCACTATATAAGTTCCAGCCTTTTCTAATGTTATTTCAGTTGTGAGTGAGTTGCCATCGACCGTGAAATTGGAAATATCCATTTTTCCGGATTTTCCTTTCACAATAAACTGAGTAAATCGTGCCGGATCGACAGCACTAAGACTAATTGGGAAGTCCATTCCTGTATTTGCAGATATCCTCAGCAAATCGTTTGGATTAAGGATAAATTTTTGAGGAACCAGCCAAAAATCATGA
>JAZFSR010000001.1:0-5163 GCA_036446295.1 Candidatus Aminicenantaceae bacterium | reverse complement strand
GACTGAAGCTTTGCAATCTTGGTATTTTTTCCCACAATGTTTTTAAGGGCTTGTGTCAGCGCTTGGTAGTTGTGATACCCGTCCGACGCATCGTCCGCAGCTTTGAGCGGAAGACCCGCCAATAATACAAGAAGTAAAACTGATAAGGCTCCTCTAAGAAGAAACTTCATTCAAACCTCCTTTCTCGCAAATTATCTATATTAAAGAGCACTTTAGGCTCCAATAACGGAATGAAAGAAATCCGATTAATTCTCTGAAAGATGGGGAAATGTAATTTAAAAAGCTCATATTTATTAAAATCAAAACTTTATATGAAAATCATATATATTTCAATATATTATTTTGACTCGAAATAGGGGAAAAACTTCCCTTTTTCATAAATGAGGGCACCGACAAATCCACCTCGACGCAGATAAAAATCAGAAATGCCTGTATCGACAGCCCAAATTTTTCCGGGAGGAATGTCGAGAGGCACTTGTGTAGAGGGGTCTCGTTTGGCTTCCCATTTTCTTGTTTTTTCACGGCATTCTTTAATGCGCTGAGGATCGATATCGATCCCAATCCCACGGCTGCCGAACATTTTGGCTGCTGTGATAACGATCCGTCCATCTCCGCAGCCCAGATCGTAGAGCAAATCATCTTTGCTCACCTCGGCCATGGCCAACATAGCTTCGACAACCTCTGGGGGAGTAGGCACATAAGGCACATCCAGGATTCTTTCCTGAAAGACAGCCATGCTTAGTAGAGCCAGAAATAATGTTGAGAATATCCCAATCATTGAAAGCTTCAACCATTTTTTTCTTCTATCCATTTTTATTTCCTTTGCAAAGACCATTCAAGGTTAAAATTTTAGCAGTTTTTCTCTGCAATTCCCACCCTGGCTTGCTTTGAATCAGATTTCCGTGATAAGTGTAAAGAATTGAATTTTTTGAAAATAGGAGGGCCTATGAAAAAAACCTACCTTTTTATTTTAGGACTTATGGTTTTCCTGTATCTGTGCTGCTCTTCCGGCCCATCAAAACCTTTTTCTGTCACTGAACTGAGCCGTGAGTACATCTCATATTGGAAGCAGTTTTATCCCTCCAGAGCCCTTTCACGCGGCTTTTTGGAGTCCATCGTCAATTTTGAAGATTACTCCATGGAGGGAATTCTGCTCTGGGTGAATTTCAACAAAAAGACTCTTGAAACAATCGAAAACCGGTACCTTAAAATGCAGCCCGCTGACAGAATCGATGCCCGCTTGTTGAGAACCCAGATTATTTCCGAGCTTGAAAAATGGGAAGTAGAGGCTCCACACAAAAATTCCCTCGCTTTCTATGCCTCACCCATCTCAAGGGCAATCTCACGCATTTTGAATGCCGAAGGGCTTCAAAATGAAGAAAAGCTGCGGATCATCCGAGATCGGCTGCGCGACATAAAGACAATCTGCACCACGGCTTTCCAGGAACTTGAAGATGGAAGCCCCAACAGTACAAAACGCGGACTGCAAACACTCGAAAGAGCTGCAGGATTTTATGAAGAAACACTGCCTGAAAGAATAAAAGAATGGATGAGTCCCCAACAGTTTGAAGTTTTAAAGGGAGGGTGCCAAGACGCAGCCGTTCAAATCCGCTCGCTCGCAGACCATGTCCAAAACACCATTGTTCCCAACCTCACTCTCTCAGATAGTCAAATTTTAGGAAGGGAAAAATATTCCCGGCAGTTAGAGATTTATACGGACAGCCCCCTCACTCCCGAAAAGCTTGAAGAAATGGCCTTAGCTGAAATCCAGGAAGTCAGAGAAGAAATGGCCCGGGCATCGGAAGACTATCTTCGGGAGGCTTATCCTAACGAAAAAATCCCGGATACATACGATGCGCTGGTTGGGAAAGCCCTTCGTGACATGGAAGCCAACCATCCTTCCGGCAACGAGGAATACCTCAAACTACTGCGGGGTTTTGCTAAAGAGGCCGAAGAGTTTGTCCGGGAAAAAAAGATCGCCACTCTTCCTGAACATCAAACTCTGAGCATAGAGATAGCCCCGGAGAGTTCGGGCGCTTCGGCACGCATCGGCTTTGTGTCTCCCCCACCCGCCTTTCACCCCAATCCATGGACAACATGGTACCTGGCCACCATCCCCGATTCCTTTCCGGAGAATGAAAAAGAAGATTTCTGGCGGTCATTTAATAACCATTTTAAGAAATTCATCGTCATCCATGAATTGTTCCCCGGCCACTACATCCAAAGGAAGCTCACTCGTGAAAATTCCCACCCTGTCCGTATACTTTTTTCGTACAGGCCCTATTCCGAAGGCTGGGCCACGCTGTGTGAACGAGTCGCTCTCGAAGCGGGATGGGATAACTTCAACAAACTGACAAAGCTGGCCCAACTGCGCAAAAGGCTGGAAAACGCCAACCGGGCCTACACAAGCATCCAGACTCACTGCAACGGATGGGACGAAGAACAGGTGCTTGAGTTTTCGATCCAGACATCCCTTCTTGCCCCCCAATTCGCAAAAAGCCTCTGGGGACGGCTGTTGAGATCCCCTATACAAATCACATCCTATTTCCTAGGATATCGCATGTTCGATGAAGTCTATGAGGCCGAGTTGGAACGGCGCGGGGAGGATTTTCAGATTCTGGATTTTATGGACACAATCCTGCAGACCGGGCCCATCCCCATCGATGAATTTCCGGCGGTCTTTAAAGACAATTTTCCGCTCAAATGAACACCCTCAGAAAAAAAACCGAAAGGATAGAATAAATGGAATACCGTATTCTTGGTAAAACCGGAATTAAAGTGTCCTCTCTGTGTTTGGGCACGGCCAATTTTGCCGATCCGACCTCTGAGCAGGATTCCATAAAGATCGTTCACCGTGCTGTAGATGCAGGAATTAACCTCATAGATACCGCCGACTCCTATGCGGCCGGCAAAAGCGAGTCTTTCATCGGCAAGGCTTTAGCTTTGAACAAAAAACGGGATGAAGTCATTTTGGCCACAAAAGTGTTCTACCCCACAGGTCCCGGCCCAAATGACAGGGACAACTCACGCGTTCACATCATGAAAGCCTGTGAAGATTCCCTCAAACGCCTTCAAACGGACCACATCGATATCTACCAGATCCACCGCCCCTCCACTGTCGTTCCCATTGAGGAAACACTTAGCGCCCTCACCGATCTTGTCCGTCAGGGGAAGGTACTGCATGTGGGCTGTTCCACACACCCGGCCTGGAAGGTGATGGAAGCCTTAATGGTCAGCGAACAAAAAGGATTCGTCAAATATATCTTAGAGCAGTCTCCCTATAATCTGCTGGACAGGCGCATCGAAAACGAGCTTGTCCCTCTCTGCAAAAAATATGGTTTGGGCATTCTAGCGTGGGCCCCACTAGGCCAGGGAGTTCTGGCCGGCCGATACTCCTCCGCTAAGGACTACCCCGAAGGATCCCGGGCCGCGCTCAGGGGCGGGATTTACGCCGAACGGATAACTGAAAGAGGGATAGAAATCGGGAACCGCTTTGTCAACCTGGCAAAAGAAGCGGGAATGTCTCCCTCCCAGCTGGCTATTTTATGGGTCAAGGATCAGGACGGTATCACGGCTCCACTCATCGGACCCCGCACGCTCCAACAGCTGGAGGACCTGCTGCCTGCAGGGGACAAAAACCTTGACAGCACACTGAGAAAGTCATGTGACAAACTGGTGCCGCCGGGTTGTGCGGCCGCTAATTTTTTCAATTCCGCATCCTGGATGAAAATGCGTATCCTCTAGTCAATCCCCCACCAATAATTAAAGGGACATCATACTTAATTCAAACTCTCTAGAATTCGAAGCGGTAGTTGATTTTAAAAAGAAAGATATTATCTCCCGCCGCTCCGAGCAGGTCACCGAAATCTCTCCCAAAATTATCTTCCTGATCTTGAATCGTTTTTTCAGATTTATTTGCGGTCGTTCCAAGCACGCAAGTCCTTCTTCTTTGGCATAAACTCAACTTTTATTAATAGTCATAATCTCTGAGTTTATTCTTTCAGTTAATAGTCTTTGGGGATAATTTTAGATGAGTGCATTCATTAGAATATTTTCTATTTTTCTTTTTGTTTATATCCTGCCGGTGGCTGAAATTCAGTGGGATCAATATTCTCCTGAGTGAACGCCAATAACTCTGTATAATAAGCAAACGCCGGTTCATCAGCAGCTGCTTTTGATTTCCTCGACAGTGTTTTTTTGGCAAAATTACCAAGCATCTTCCTGACATTTGTTCCCTCTTCCTCCTGTCCTGCGGCCCCCTCGCCCCCTTCCTTTTTGGAATAATATTTTCCGTCAATTATGACCGGATATCCTTCTATCTTTCCCATTTCTTCGGAAAATTCCATGGAACTTGTTTTAGGGGAAGAACCCTGTGGGTTCATCTGTCCAAACATTGTCATCCAGGTAGTACCGAGAATATCCTGCTGCAGCTCGCTGTATTCAATACCCATGCTCGACATACGTTCTTTGGAAAAATTCAATTCTTCCTGCTGAGCTTGATTGATTTCATCAGTAAACGGAGTTGTCCACAGGTCGCAGAGCAGACGGTCAATCCCTTTTTGTCCGGTCTCGGTATTCTCCCACTCTGTAATCCAGCTTATGATATATTTTTCGCAGGGAAAGTTATTTATTGTCTTTGTCTCACCAGTTTTTTCGACCTTAAATTCACTGCGGATAACCTTGACAGAAGTCTCTGTTCCTTCCATCTCCCCTTGCTTATAGGGAGAAACGGCCCCTCCCTCTCCCCCCTCCATTGTACCCATCTGCCGCAGCACATATGTCTTTTTTTTATGATCGATATCACAGGTTGTTTGAGCAGACAAATCGACAATCTCTCCAATTTCTCCCTGCTTGAAGAAAGCCTTCATCACGAGACCTCCCAGTCCCCTTCCCTTGAAGGCAATTTCTGATTCCGTTCTTTTCTTATCCACAGAAATTTTATCGATAAAAAGAGCAGAAAAAGTCCCAAATCTTCCGAATGTGACATTGGTTTTTGTCTTTTTCACCACTCCTGCAAAGAGAGAGCTAGAAAATAAAACACAAACTATTAAAAAAGCTATATGTTTTCTCATTTTCATCTCCTTTGTCATTCTCATTCGTCCTGATAATTTCAATATATGAACAATTATAAATCCCGTCAAGCGGTCAGCAACTTTTTTTTGC